>JAAZGI010000063.1 GCA_012511315.1 Clostridium sp. | reverse complement strand
GGGAAAGCTAAAACTGGTTAAAATTCTTTAAGGATTGGAATATAAGGCAAGTAGAGTGGAGATTAAAGGTTAAAAAAGCATCTACAGCAACTAGAGAGAATGAGGAGGCGATTGATATGAAATTAGTTGTAAATGAATTAGCTAAAGAAAAAATGAGCGAAAAAGACTTGAACGACCAATACATTAAGATTTCTTATTGTGGTTTTGGCTGAACAGCTGGACTTCAAATGGAATTTGATGAAAACATTGATGATGAGTATAAAGTTCATGAAGTGGATGGCTATAAAATTGCAATCAAGAAAGATATTTTGGATGACTATGATTATATTGAAATTAAATATAGTGACAACTTTATTCAAAGAGGGTTTTATCCAAGTATTTTAGAACCTACTGATTAAGCAACTTATGTGTAAGGGTAAAATTGAAGCAGAGTTCAAACTGGCTTCTTTTACTAACTTCTACTTTTACGTTTGCAATACTTACTTCTACTTAATGTACTTTAGGGGTAGAAGTTAAAAATTCATTTGAAGTAAATGTTAATATTCTGTGTTTAGCTTTCGGAGTACTTGCATACGTGAAGCCAACATAGTAAAATGAATTCAGACAAAGATGGGAACAAGTAGATTCATGGTTGATTATTAGAGAGAGATGATTGGTGAAAGCATCTCATGAAGCCCGAATTCGAAGACCAGTCCCGGAGTCACTGGCAAGCCAATGCTGGCGCAGGATCGTGCGTTACAATCAACTGAGTTCAAATTTAGGTGGAACCGCGAGTATGATCGCCCTATGGTAGGGATGGTCATTTTTTTATCGTTAAATTTAAAAATAGAGGAGAAATAATTATGATTAAAGTAACATTGCCGGATGGATCGATCCGTGAATATGAAAAGGGAGTCATGCTCTTTGAAGTTGCTAAGAGTATTTCCATGGGGCTTGCCCGAAACACTCTAGGTGCTGTTGTTAATGGAGAAACGAAAGGTCTTCAGGAAAAGCTATATGAAGATGTTGAAGTTCGCTTTGTGAATTTTGAGGACCCTGAGGGGCGGGCGATTTTCTGGCATACCAGTGCCCATATTATGGCTTTGGCAGTACAACGCCTGTATCCCGATGTTAAATTTGCCATCGGGCCAGCCATTGATGACGGTTTTTATTATGACTTTGACACAGAGCATCGATTCACTCCAGAAGATCTGATCGAACTGGAAAAAGAAATGAAGAAGATTGTTAAAGAAGGTCATGAGTTGGTCAGAACTGAGATGGAGAGAGAAGAAGCCATCGCCCACTTTGAACCCATGGATGAAGTGTATAAGGTGGATTTAATCCGCAACTTGCCAGAAGGTTCAGTGATTAGTTTTTATACTTTAGGTGAATTTATTGACCTATGTAAGGGCCCTCACTTAAAAGACATTTCCAAAGTTAAAGCTGTCAAGCTAATGTCCATTGCTGGCGCCTATTGGCGGGGCGATGAAAAAAATAAAATGTTGCAGCGGATTTATGGAACAACCTTTGAAAAAGCAAAGGACCTTGAAGCGTATTTACACCGCTTAGAAGAAGCCAAGCGTCGTGATCATCGGAAAATTGGCCGCGAAATGGATCTCTTCTCCCTTCAAGAAGAAGGACCGGGCTTCCCATTTTTCCATGTAAATGGTATGGTTATTCGCCGTAAAATCGAAGAATACTGGCGTGAAGAGCATGTCAAAGCTGGGT
This sequence comes from Clostridium sp., assembly GCA_012511315.1. Taxonomy (GTDB): domain Bacteria; phylum Bacillota; class Clostridia; order Clostridiales; family Clostridiaceae; genus JG1575. Next base: position 1,347 of record JAAZGI010000063.1, on the reverse strand, counting down.
ATGGTGAAATTTCAACCCCGATGATATTAAACGAGTCCCTTTGGCATCAAAGTGGTCACTGGGATCACTATAAAGAAAATATGTATTTCACAGAAGTAGATGAGGGGCAATATGCTATTAAACCAATGAACTGCCCAGGTTCTATTTTAATCTACAAAAATGGTATGTATTCTTATCGGGATTTCCCCATGCGTTGGGCTGAACTGGGATTGGTTCATCGACATGAACTATCTGGTGCTTTACATGGCTTAATGAGGGTGCGTGCCTTTACTCAGGATGATGCTCATTTATTTATGACTCCAGACATGATCAAGGAAGAAATCAAAGGGATTATTAACTTGTGTGATCGCATATACAAAACCTTTGGATTTGAATATCATATGGAACTTTCAACACGACCTGAAAACTCCATGGGATCTGAAGAACAATGGGACTTGGCCACAGGTCAGTTAAGAGAGGCGTTAGAGGAATTAGACGCACCCTACAGACTCAATGAAGGGGATGGTGCATTCTATGGTCCAAAGATTGACTTCCACCTAGCCGACGCCATAGGTCGCACCTGGCAGTGTGGTACTGTTCAGTTAGACTTCCAAATGCCAGAACGATTTGACCTCTACTATGTGGATGACCACAGTAACCGGGTACGCCCAGTTATGGTTCACCGTACGGTGTTGGGTTCCATGGAACGTTTTATGGGAATCCTCATTGAACAATTTGCTGGAAAGTTTCCTTTGTGGATTGCGCCAGAGCAAGTTCGCTTGATTCCTGTAACTGACCGACATGCTGAATTTGCCAAGGGTATTGCTGAAATACTTAAAAAGGAAGGATTCCGAGTTCATTTGGATTCTAGAAATGAAAAAGTTGGCTACAAGATTCGTGGAGCCCAGATTGAAAAAGTTCCCTATATGTTGGTAATTGGTGATAAAGAAATGGAAAGTAATAACTTTACGGTTCGTCATTTCATTGCCGATGAGTCAGGTAAAAACCCGGAATATGATTTATCATTGGAAGAGTTAACAAAACGTCTTCATGAGGAAATTGATTCTAAAAAATACTACCTATAACATTTTTCAGGTGACGGGCTATCAACCTAAAACTTATAAAAAGGACAACATGATCCGACTTTTGGGTTGGATCTGTTTGTCTTTTTTTGTGAAAGGCAGATAAGCTGAAGAGTCTTTGTTATAATATAGAGATAAATGAAAAACAGGAGAAAAATATGTTAAAAGCTATGTTGTTTGATCTGGATGGAACCATTGCAGATACAAATACTTTAATATTTGAGTCCTTTCGATTTACCTTAAAAACACACGGGATTGACGGGATTAGTGATGAAAAAATTTATTC
>JAAZGI010000421.1 GCA_012511315.1 Clostridium sp. | reverse complement strand
TCCATGACCTACTTTAAAATCAATTTCCTTGTCCTTATCTAATTCAATGACGTTGATATTGGCATCTTGATTGATTTTTATTGGAGCATCTCCATCGGTGCTTGAGACAATTTCAAGCCATTTATTTTTTCGATCTTCCCAATTAAAACGGTAATCTCCGTAGTTTGGTTTAAGACCTCTCTCGTTTGGTAAAATCCAAATTTGTAAAAACCTCGAGGTTGTTTCGCCATAATTATACTCAGTATGAGAAATACCTGTTCCAGCACTCATATATTGTACATGACCTCTGGTAATTGTATTTTTATTTCCCATACTATCACCGTGGTTTAATTCCCCGTCCACTACATAGGATACAATTTCCATGTCTCTGTGGGGATGTAGGTCAAATCCTGTATTTGATTTCACTAAATCATCATTTACTACTCTAAGAACACCAAAGTTCATCTTGTCCTGATTATAGTAATTTGCAAAAGAAAAGTGAAAAATACTCTGTAGCCATCCTAAGTCTGATCGTCCCATATTTTTATTATCTAATTTTTTTATCATAATTGATGTTCTTTTATTATTTAATTTTTTATCTTTCGATATCGCCGTTTCGTAATTTCGTAACTTAATGTTACTGAGTTACTTTTAATAACTTAACTGTATATATTATTGCATGCTTGTTTTTTTATGTCAAGTAGGTTTTTTAGCTATCGAAAATAAAATTCTCCTCGCCTACAATCTACGAAAAAAACAATGAAGACCAACAAGAATAGCCGAAACACAAACAAATAAAAAAACCTCTAAATAAATAGAGGCTTTCGTTATTGTTTAATTATTCGATCCATTTTTCAGCCCAAATTTGAACTTGATCCATCACCGCGCCAAGTTCTCTGCCTTTTTCTGTGAGCTCATACTCGATTCGTACTGGAGTCTCTGGGTAGACTGTCCTTAGGACAATCCCATGATTTTCCAGTTCTTTAAATCGTTCAGTTAGCATTCTTGCACTCATATTGGGTATGGCAGCTGATATATCAGTGAAACGCTTTTGACCATTCAGTAAGGTTCGGATAATTAATCCAGTCCATCTTTTTCCCAATAATTCAAAAGCGTCTTCAAATTTAGGGCATAAATGATATTTCTCCATATAACTCACCACCTAAAGGTATTATATCACAGTCAGTATATTAAAGTAAGTTAGTAGTTTTAATATACCAGTCTCTGCTCATTTTTCAGGTTTGCGTCCATGAATGCCTGGATCTAGAATTAGAAGGATTAGGCCAAGTAGAGCCAAGATTAGGAGGCCTAGTCCCCCCCAAAGCTTGCCTTCAGATAAAGCCAGATAGTAACTGGGAAAGAAGAATTTTTCAAGTAAGGATAAGTTTTTAATAAAGCTACTCATATCAAGGATGACGGGACTTGCCACTAAGGATCCTAGGAGCACAGCCGGCATCAAAGCCGCAAAGGCGACTGGGTTTTTGAAGAAAGGTTTTATCCCAAGGAGAAAAAGACTTAAACTGAGTCCATAGCCCATTAAGTAGACTAGTTCTCTAGCAGCCTCAGGAAAGGGATACTGAGTTAGGTAAAATGCAAATCCCGCCAAAGTCATAATGAATACTGGTATATAGATGGCTAAAACCATGGCCAGTTTTTTTCGTTTTTTAGCAAAAGCACCATAGATTCCTTGGGCTTCGTCGCGGTACTGATCCAACACCTGAATCCACGCTGTAAGCATAATAAAAATAGCGGTGAGACCTTTTATTGGAAACAAAGGGATACCCGTCGCCAATGGTTCTTCCCCATCGAGATACTCATAGCCAAACTGATAGGTTCCGCCTTGGTCATCGTAGGTCTGATATAGCTCCTGAATTCTTTCCACGACTGAATCTTCATTGCCTTGAAATAGTCCACTGTCTCGAACTATTTCATCGATGAGCTGCGGCGATGCTCGATGGAGGAGTTTTGCAAACACGACCTCTGCGGCCATTCCATGGGTCACCGTTGCCGGTGATCGGATTAGACGCCCGAAATCACGAGTGTCACGATTTTCTATCTTTTTTGAAAGATCGTCGCTAAATATGAACCCCGTTTCAAGGACCCGGGTTTGAACTGCCTCCTTGAGACTGGTCTCTGAATCATAGGCTTTAAAAGTAAATAAACCTTCGGCGTCCAAGAG
>JAAZGI010000420.1 GCA_012511315.1 Clostridium sp. | reverse complement strand
TTTTTTTCTTTGTTTTGATTCCATATACTCTCAATCTGGGGGAGTGACTATCCACACTTGCTGTCAGTTTTACAATCTCTGGCCTATTTATAGACTGAGGTGATGAAATGCTTGAATGGTTGCCCTATAGAGAACGACTGATTCCGATTAATCATGGCTTTGGAAATAAGCCGGTAGCTATTGTGATTCATGAAACGGATAATGAGATGCCTTCGGCGGGAGCTTTAAACCACAGTTTGTACTTTTCTACCCCAGGAGTAAAGGTCAGCTGCCACTATGTTGTGGATGACAATGAAATCATACGTCTACTGAGTCACGACAAAGTTGCTTGGCACTGTGGTAAACCCCTTGGGAAGTACTCCAATCAAAATACAATTGGTATTGAAATTTGTGTGAATGGCGATTATTACTCTGCTTGGTATCGAGCTGCTCGACTGGTGGCGGCTTTAATGGACCAAACAGGTATTTCCGTTTTGTTGCGGCACAAGGATGTATCTGGCAAAGAATGTCCTAAGCGCATGATTGAAAACCCCGTTTTGTGGGTTCAGTTCCAGCGTGTTGTTAAAAGTCACCGTGGCAGATGGCAACTTCAAAAAAGGCCAAACTGGGAACCGGCGATGGACAATTCGAAGAACGGTGGTCAGACAGGGATTGTTAAAGCTTCTTGTCTCAATGTTCGCAGTGGTCGCGGCGTTTCTCACTCAATCATTGGAACTCTAGAGCAGGGAACCCCTGTAGATTTGCTTTATTATTTAAAGGGTTGGTGGAGCATCGATTTTGGACCTAACGTAGGATATGTCAGCGGTAAATATATTGAGGAAACAGGGCAGTGAAAACTGCCTTTTTTCAAGCTAAAACTTGGGGAGAATGATACTTTGAGTACAATCTTGGGTATGATGGTTCAAATTCCTATTGATTGGAAAAAAATTGGGAAAATTGAAAGCTGAAGTTAAAATTAGGTAAGTATAAGAGTTTTTTTATGATACTATAGAATATGTTGTAGGATACTTTTTACAAAGCACTTAAGATGAAAAAATGAGGTACCATTATGTCCAAAGCGGATCAACAATACTTAGATATTATCAATGAGATTTTAACCAAGGGATACTATGACCAAAATCGGACGGGAATGCCGACCTTTAAGCTACCTCATAAAATTATGCAGTATGATTTAGAGGAAGAGTTTCCGATTTTAACCACGAAATTTGTTGCATTTAAAACAGCGGTAAAAGAACTACTTTGGATTTTTAAAGACCAAAGCAACTCCATTGCAAAACTCCATGAGCAAAATGTTCATATTTGGGATGAATGGACGCTGGAAGACAACACCATAGGAACTTCTTATGGCTGGGTGGTTGATAAATATAAGTTGATCGATCAACTTTTAGATTCCTTAAAAAACAATCCTCAAGATCGCCGCATGATTATGAACCTGTGGCAGAATGAACATCTTGATGGAGGGGCCCTTTATCCTTGTGCATTTATGACCCTCTGGGACGTAACGGATGGTCGGCTTAATATGATGCTAGTTCAACGGTCAGCCGATATGCCTTTAGGTGTACCTTTTAATATGACCCAGTATGCTGTCCTGGCTCGTTTGATTGCTCAGGTTAGTGGTTTGCGACCGGGGCAATTTACTCACGTGATTAATAATGCACATATTTATGAAAATCAAATAGAGGGTATGAAGGAACAATTGTCTCGTCGTGATTCAGCTCTACCAGCGCCAAAACTTTGGATTAATCCAGAGATTACTAATTTTTATGATTTTACAATAGAAGACATTCGCCTGGAAGGCTATGAGCATCTAGGGAAGATTGAGATGGAGGTTTCAGTTTAATGTTATCAATTATCGTAGCCATTGCAGAAAATAATGTGATTGGAAAAGATGGGGGCTTGGCTTGGCATATTCCCATTGACTTAAAACATTTTAAGAGTGTTACTTACGGATCAACTATTATTATGGGGAGAAAAACCTTTGAATCTCTACCGGGAATTCTACCCAATCGATATCATGTTGTGCTAACGAGAAACCGTGATTACACCATTGATCACCCATATGTTAAAGTGATTCATTCCTTGGATGAGATTGAAGCCTATAAGGAAGCCAAAGAAGAAAACTTTATTATCGGTGGTGGTGAGCTTTTTCGCTTAATGTTGCCTCATGTTAATAGGCTCTATATTACTTGGGTGGGAAGTTCTTGGGATGGTGACACATATTTCCCGCAGATTCCGTCCGGGGAATTTACACTCACAGAGGAGTGGGAAGCAATTGATGAGAAGTCGGGGATCCATCTTAATTTTGCTAATTATGATCGATCAAGGAGTCTTCTGGAGGAGAAAGAATGGGAAGAGGAATTGGAGCTGGAAAGCTCCCTAAACTAATCATTTTTGATTTAGATGGCACTATTATAGATTCAGAGCCGGTGGCCATGGAGGCTTGGATAAAAGCTGGTGAAGAATTTGGTGTGACCATTCAAAAAGAAGATCTCTTGCCCATGATTGGTGTTAATGGAGAATCCAATCGCCGGATGATGCTGGATCGCTTTGGAGGAAATCTTCCTTTTAAGGCTATGCTAGAGCGGGTTAGAGAAATTACGAAACAATCCTATCAAGAAGGTGTTCCCGTCAAAGAGGGGGTCAAGGAATTATTAGATCTTCTCGAGGATTTCGGTATAAGACGTTGTATAGCGACCTCCTCTCGAAAAACGAGATCAGAGGATATTCTGAGCCGAATTGGTCTTTTAAGAGAGTTTGAATTTCTGTTGTCTGGTGAGGAGATTACCCATTCAAAGCCTCATCCGGAAATTTTCGAGCTGGCCATGGCTCGAATGGGTATTCCCTCTACAAGCACAATGATCGTAGAGGATTCAAAAAATGGAATTCTGGCTGCCAAGGCTAGCGGAGCAATTAGCGTTTTAATTCCAGATTTGTTGCCTGTGGATGCCATCATGAAGGAGAATGCTGACTTGATTTTCAACTCTTTACTTGACTTGAAAGATTACTTGTTAGAGCTTGAATGAAGATTTGGTTTGTGAAAACAGAAAAGTCTCAAACGGGGATAAATACTTTGACGAAAGTTTAAAACTGGAAAAGAACGGAAAATAAAAAAGCCTGCCGATCAAGAAAATGATTGGTGGGCTTTTTTATTGCTTGTGACTTGGTTTAGTTCGTTGAAAACCAAATCGCGATTTCTCGGTCGGCTGATTCCGGTGAATCAGATGCATGAACAGAGTTATTTGGAAGTTCTTGACCGTAGAGTGCGCGTATTGTTCCGGGGTTTGCTTGTTTAGGATCAGTGGCACCATTGATAGCGCGAACCTTTTCAATAGCTCCATCGCCCTGAAGCACCATGGCGACAATGTCACTAGAAGTTAGGGATTCAATAAGTCCTGGATAAAAAGGCTTATCTTGGTGATCTTGGTAATGAACGGCTGCTTGAGTTTTGCTCGGTCTGAGTTTAATCATCTTTTCTACGACCAGACCTTCCTTCTCATACAAGGCGATAATTAATCCAATCAGATTTCGTTGGACTGCATCGGGCTTAATCAATACTAAACTTTTTTCCATACAAAAGGGTCTCCTTCATTTCTTTGCAGTAATCAGTGAAAACGCCAGCTACCTTATTGTCCGCTAAGCGCTGGGCTAAAGCAGCATCGTTTATGGTATAAACATTAACATAAATATTGTTAGCTATTAGTTCGGCGATGATTTCTTCATCTAAAATTAATATGGATGGATGAATACCATCCACCTTAAGGGTTTTAAGGTAAGGAATGAGGTCGTGGCGTTCATTGTCGACTAAGGCAGCGGTTTGGGCATCGGGTTTTAGTTTTTTTATAAGCTTCATGGAGTTGTGATTGAATGAGGAGTAAATGATGGCCATCTTATCTTCAAAATCCTTCACTTCATTTAGGATGATTTCTTCCATACCTTCGTAATTGAAGCGGTCATTCTTCAATTCAATATTAAGGGTAATAAATTTTTTCGAGTCTTGAATTAGTAATAAAAGTTCTCGCAGGGTGATAATCGGAAGCTTACCATAGTCACCAGGTTTGTGGTGAGCAAAATCAAAGTGCAACAGTTCTTCATAGGTATAATCTTTTACATAACCTTTTCCATTAGATGTTCGATTGATTTTTTCATCATGAATGATGACGGGAACCCTGTCTTTTGTTAATTGGACATCGCATTCAATACCATCTGCATCATATTCTAAAGCTTTGGCAAAAGCGATTAAGGTGTTTTCAGGATATTTGGATGAATATCCTCGGTGAGAATATATTTTCATAGCGGTCTCCTTTTGAGTGGTTTTTCTTATAGATTACTGTAATGGGAAGTTTATTAGGCTACTTCGTTAGTTTTAGAGGTGTTTTTGACAATAAAATCAAATAAAAGCCAAGTAGACAGTTCAGATTTTATAAATAGTAAGACAGATGGACTGCTTTTTCCATTATAATAGATTGGTGTGAACAGGAGGATTGAAATGATTAAAGAATTTATTAAATATTATAAGCCCCACACCAGATTGTTTGTGGTGGATTTGATTGCGGCCTTTCTAATTTCAGCCAGTGATTTAGTATTCCCTATGGTGACAAGGCAATTTATCAATGATTACATTCCAAATAAAGATTTAAATATGATTATTCGTTTTGGCGTGATTTTATTGGTTCTTTATGTTGTGCGCTTCATATTGGATTATATTGTTGGATACTGGGGGCATGTCTTGGGCGTTCGTATGGAGTATGATATGCGCAAAGACATGTTTAATCAGTTACAGCGAATGTCATTTTCCTATTATGACGACACAAAGACAGGTCAGATTATGTCGCGCTTGGTGAATGACCTGAATGAAATTTCTGAATTGGCACATCATGGCCCTGAGGATCTCTTTATTTCTGTAATTATGTTGTCAGGGTCATTTATTCTTTTAATGGGAATTAATGTACCTCTTACATTAATTGTGTTTTCAGTTATCCCTTTCTTGATTTGGTTTACCATGTCCTTTAATATACGGATGAGACAAAGCTTTAAAGATCTACGAGTATCCTTAGGGGAAATTAACTCCACGGTAGAAGACTCCATTTCTGGTATCCGAGTGGTCAAGTCTTTTACGAATGAAGAATATGAGAAAGAACGTTTCAATGAAGGTAATCAGCAGTTTAAAAACCTTAGGGCTAAAAGTGTCCGTTACTTAGGAATTTTTGGTGGAGGAATTAGCTTTTTCGCCAACATCCTAAATTTAATGGCTCTTATCTTTGGTGGATACTTTGTGTACCTAGGTCGGATTGATATAGCAGACCTAACCGCTTTTATATTGTTTATGGGATTGATGATTAGTCCAGTAAGACGATTGGCTCAATTTGTTGAACTTTTCCAAAGAGGCATGGCTGGTTTTCAACGGTTCTCAGAAGTTATGGCTCTTAAACCAGACATTGAAGATTTGCCTGGAGCTACCGTCCTTGAAAATGTCGTGGGGAATGTAAAGTTTCAAGATGTTACGTTTAAATATAAAGATAATCAAGAACAAGTTCTGGCTAACATCAATCTTAATGTTGAGTCTGGAGAGACCATAGCCTTAGTTGGGCCCTCGGGAGCTGGGAAAACAACATTGTGCTCTTTGATTCCTCGCTTTTATGAGGTGGATTCGGGTGAGGTATTGGTGGATGGTCAAAACATCCAACATGTAACAATGGAATCTCTTCGTAAAAACATAGGAATTGTCCAACAAGATGTATTCCTGTTTGCAGGGTCGATTCTTGAAAACATAGCCTATGGTAATTTAAAGGCGACGCGTGAGGAAGTAATGGAAGCTGCTAAATTAGCAAACGCTCATGATTTTATCATGGAAACTCGCTATGGCTACGACACCAACATTGGTGAACGTGGAACTAAATTATCCGGCGGTCAAAAACAAAGAATTTCCATTGCTCGAATGTTTCTCAAGAACCCAGCAATTTTAATACTGGACGAAGCAACATCGGCATTAGATAATCAGTCGGAGCAGGTTATTCAGCAATCCATTGAACGGTTGGCTAAAGGAAGAACCACCTTTATCATTGCTCATCGTTTAGCAACGATTCGCAACGCTGAGCGAATTGTAGTTTTGGTACCTGGAGGCATTGCTGAAGAGGGGACTCATGAAGAGTTGATTAATAAGGGTGGAGTGTATGCAAGTTTATATAAGACACAGTTTTAACTGCTCTTGCAGAACAGTTTTAAAATTTAAATGAAGGGACGAAAACTAAATACATGTAATACAAGACAACGGCAAGAGACTTTTCGGATAATGAAGAAGGGTCTTACCGTTGTCTTTCCTTTGTATATTAATAGACTGGATGAGAAAATGCGGGGAGAGAAGATGCTGGGAGAGAAGATAATGGACGAGAAGATGGTGGGTGGAATAAATACAAAATATCCCATGGACGGGCTAGAAATGTTTTTTCCATAGGCCTCGGGATAAGGCTCCTCTGAGTTCTTTAAGTGCTAGTGTCCAAGCTTAGGGACAAGCTTTATTGACATTGATTTTATTTAAAGCTCATTTACTGGTACATACATGGGAAATAGCATGGATCTCTGCTTTGTCTATTGTGTAGGACCATTGTCCAGTATTCCGAAACAATCCTGCTTCAGAGGATGATCCCTCAAAGTAAC
>JAAZGI010000062.1 GCA_012511315.1 Clostridium sp. | reverse complement strand
TTTTTGTTTTTTGCAGCGTTATTTTTGAATCAAATAAACAAAATTAGGTTATACTAGTTCGTAATTTTACTATAGCAATAAACCTAAACAGCTACCCTAGCCGTCTTAGCTAGTTTTACTCAACTTTTTAAAAAACGCCTCCTAATTACCTCCGAATGCTTTTAAATTGGCTTGTTTTACAATTGATTGGATTCTTATCTGCCTCAGTGGTTGCTGACATTTTGGAACACCCTTCTCTACTTTCACAAACCATCTTTATATTTGATCTTTTTTCAATATTTGATCCTTTTTCAATATGTTTTCAAGGTGTATTCCATACCTCGTCAATACTTATTCATTTAGAATAAATAAGGAGGTTGTTTTATGAAATCTTATATAAACAGACCTACGGTAAGTAAATCCTTTAGCATCCATCTTCTAATAGACTTCAAATCAGTTTAATCAGTATCGCCGCACACAATTACACGCTTGACTATTATTCGTTCAATGTTACTATTAATATGTATTTTACCTAAATAAAATATTTTGACAGAGTAGATAATAAGCGTTAAGTATTCGGGGATGGAACGTTGCCTCGAAGCGAAGGGATCAATCTCGCGGCTTATTATTTCGTTCACTGGCTCACAACAAAGGATCTTCTTTTGCGATGTGGCATTCTGTCATACATCAAAAAAATGGAGGTTTTTTTTAATGCAAAAAAGTAATCAGGTACAATCACGTTCACTTGGTAATGAAAAGAGGCTACTTACTACAAGAAAGTTAGCTTTTTCAGCATTACTAGTCGCTCTCAGTGTTGCAATCAATAGTGCTCGAATCGGAAGTATCAGCTTTGGTGGCTTCCCCATTATTTTCTCAGGTCTAGTCCTTGGACCCGGCATCGGATTTATTGTGGGTGCAGTTGCTGATATTGTAGGTTTTCTAATCAGGCCATCGGCCACTGGCGGGTTTAATCCGCTGTTTATTTTAACTTCGGCCCTAACCGGTTTCATTCCAGGTGCTATGATTCTATTATTAAAGGATAAATACCCCAACTATAAAATTTGGAAAGTATTTATAGCTATCGCAGTAGGGCAGTTGATTACATCGGTTATCATGGTGCCTTTCTTCATTACAATTCTTTATACAAAAACTGTCTTTGCATCCCCTGAGTTTTGGACAGCATTCTTTGTCCGGGTTGCAAAACCACTGGCTAATCAAGCGATTAACGTTCCCATCTATGCTTTGATTTTTACAATAATCATCAAACCGATTTCTAAGGCGGTTGATCTTACAAAATAATGACACAAAAGGGTGCGCTAATAAACAGCGCACCCTTTTGTCTTTACCTATTTTAGATCGATTATTCTCGTATTTTTTTGTTATATTTATTATTAAAATAAGGGCTATATAAGAAACCAGGAAAAAGCCGCCTCTTTGCTTTCAAAGAGGCGGCTTTTTTCTAGTGTTTATAGTTGATTTTTACATTTTTTCTTCATTGTGAGTCCTTACAAAATTTGAACCCCAAACACCGGCCATTGACGTTAAGACTAAAGCGATTGTTAATCCAATAAAGGTCCAAATTGAAGCTTTCATTGTTGCAGCAGCAGCACGTTCAGCTTGAACTCGAGCATTTTCAATTGTTTGATCAATTTGAATTTGCGCTCTCTCTATAGTCTGCGAAGCATTATTAAGTGCTCTTTCAGCTTCTTGTGATGCTCTTTGCAAACCATTGTAAATATTATCGGTTGCTTCTTCAGCTTCTGGTTGCGTAAGTTCGGTATTTGCTGATACAGCTTGTGCAATAGCATCGCGGTCAATTGCGTCTCCAATTGTTGTTGCTTTAGTTTGGAGTGATTCAGTCAGCTTTGACACAATCTGCTCTGTGTCTTCAGGGTTTAATAAAACATTTTTGCCTGCTTCTGCTACTTCATTCCCAGCTTCTCTAAGTTGCTGATTTAAGTAGCCCGGCTGTAACTCTGGTGTTTCAGTGTCTCTTAGAATCTCTCTAATCTGGATATCAACGTCATCCGTATTAATATCACCTAAGCTATCCATTGCAGCATCAACACCATCGCCAACTAAGTCTCCAACTGAAGAGGTCACTGTAGCTACGCCAATACCTGTCATCGAGAAAGCATTTCCTAAAAGATTTCCAACTGCTGAAACTGCAGATGTGGTAAGTGTGGCTAACATTACGACTAATAACAAAACACTAGTAGCCCATGTTAAGAATCCGTGTAATACTCCAACCCGCCTTGAAGCAACACCTGCTACAAATCCACCTGCCAAAAATGCAAGAATCATCGTAATCACAGTCCAAATAAGGACTCCAGTACCTACACCAGCTAGGGGATCATTTGAAGTAGGTTCAACTACACCAAATCCAATAGCGCTTCCAATTAAAGATAATAAGGCTAATGTGGCAAAAAATGTTACCACTCCAGCAATAACTGATGCCCAGGATACATTAAACCCTGCTTCACCAATTAATTGGCCTCGAAGTCCACGAACTTTTGTTTTGTTTCCATAATTTCCTCCTGTTTTTTAAATAGTGTCTTACTAAATTAAGAATTAAGTCTATTAAATAATTAATCATGAAGATTTTTGCTTATTGCAAGTGACATAAATATAACCTAACACTCTAGTTAAACCATAC
>JAAZGI010000419.1 GCA_012511315.1 Clostridium sp. | reverse complement strand
GGTTAAGACACCACCCTTTCACGGTGGTATCAGGAGTTCGATTCTCCTAGGGGTCACCATTTTTTTATTTTACCAGTCGTATTATGGGAGCATAGCTCAGCTGGGAGAGCATCTGCCTTACAAGCAGAGGGTCATAGGTTCGATCCCTATTGTTCCCACCATATACGGCCCAGTAGCTCAGTTGGTTAGAGTGCCGGCCTGTCACGCCGGAGGTCGAGGGTTCGAGTCCCTTCTGGGTCGCCATCATTAGCTGGTGTGGCTCAATGGTAGAGCAGCTGATTTGTAATCAGCAGGTTGTCAGTTCGATTCTGACCACCAGCTCCAGTGATAAAATCAAAAAGAACTGTTGTGGTCTGAACATTCAGATTGCAGCAGTTCTTTTTGATTTAAACTTCAAGCATGATTTCTTTCATTGCAAAGATCCTTTAATAAAAAAAAGACAATACAGTCAAGATGATTGAAAATAATTCATGAGAAAATTGACACAAATTCTTGGACACAAATTCTTAGGCACAAGGTCTTGAAAGAATGACTACATATTGGCTACACGCTAAAATTATAGTGGATAAGTTGAAAAAGCTTTTATAATAAAACGAGGAGTTTTTAATGGATACAGCATTGATTAAAACACTAGCAGAAAGATTTTATGATCAAGTCGTAGACCTCAGGCATTATTTTCATAGGAACCCAGAAATTGCTTATGGCGAAATGAAATCAGCAGCAAAAATTATGGAAACCTTGACAGAAATGGGCCTTGAGGTTCAAAGTGGAGTCGCAAAAACCGGAGTGGTATCGCTTATTCGGGGTAAACATCCAGGAAAGACTGTTTTGTTACGGGCTGATATGGATGCCTTAAGGGTTCAAGAAGAGGCGGATGTGGCGTATCGTTCTGAAGTTGATGGTATGATGCATGCTTGTGCTCATGATGGTCATATGGCAAATCTATTGGGCGTGGCCATGATATTAAATGAATTAAAGAGCGAACTTCGGGGAAATATCAAACTAATTTTTCAGCCAGCAGAAGAAGCAGAAGGCGGAGCCCTTCCAATGATCGCTGAAGGGGTCCTAAGAGCCCCTCAGGTGGATGCAGCGTTTGCTTGTCACCTATGGGGATCAGTTCCCGAGGGCGTGATAGGGGTGCGCGAGGGGGCCTTTATGGCGGCGCCGGATTTCTTTACAGCCAAAATTATTGGTAGGGGAGGTCATGGCGCTATGCCTCAGCAGACGATAGATCCCATTGTTTTGGCAGCTCAAGTGATTGAGCAAACTCAAACGGTGATATCAAGGAAAAAAGATCCCTTAATCCCAGCCGTAATATCTTTTACCAAAATCCACGGTGGAGATTCTTATAATGTGATTCCCAATGAAGTTGAATTGGGTGGAACCTTCCGCACATTTGATGAAGAGACCCGTCGGTGGATTCCTAAGGCGATGGAATCCATATTAAAGTCAGTAACTGAGACTAGTGGGGGTAGCTATAGTCTTGAGGTTATGTGGAGGTGTCCAGCTTTAATTAACGATGAGGCAATGACCACCATTGTCAAAGAAGCCGCAGAGAAAATCGTGGGGGCAGAAAATGTTCGTCGGTGTGCGCAACCTAACATGGGGGGAGATGACTTTGCCTATATAGCAGAGGTGGTACCATCCTCTTACTTTTTTGTTGGCATAGCTCCAAGTGAAAAAGAACATGTAATTCATCATCATCCGAAGTTTCAGTGGGATGATCGCAATTTGTTGACAGCAATGGAGGTTTTGACCCAAGTCGCTGTAGACTATTTAATGCAATAAGATAGGAAAGGACAGGAAACCAAATCGATGGGCTTCCTGTCCTTTGCTTTGGATTAAATGGTAGAGCATGTAGGCTACCTAAATTATTTAGAAAAAATTCTTATCATTAGTATAGGGACTATTTACTGACATCTAATACCTGATTTAAAGAAAACTCCCAAATATTGGCTTGAACTCGAAACATGGTCCACTCATCAATCTCAAAGACTCGTTCCCACGAATTGCGAATTCTTTGGACAAGATCTGGATGAAACCGACTTTCTGAATCGTCAAGGAGAGTAAAGGGGTTTTGAATGCCTCGGGCTTTTAGCTCGGCATAGAAAGCTTTCTCGTCTTCTTGATTTTTGGGAACATACATGTGGTTTAATATCAAATCCCATTTGGCGGAATCAAAGTAAATAATTTGATCGGTTGGAATACTGAGTTTGATTACCACTTCGCCTGGGATTTCCCGTAGCATATACCCCTCGTCAACAGAACACCAGATTGGGTAGGTGACACCACTAGGACGAGGAACTCGCTTGTGAGATTGATAACTTAACCAGTCATACTTTTTAATAAAATGAGTTGAAACATCATCATATTTTCGATAGATCCACTCCGGTTTGATTCGAAAAACACCTTCTTTTTCTAAAATAATGAGGGCATTTTCATGTTGCCGTGTAAAAAGGGTGGTATTTTCCATTAGCAGCCTCCTTAGGTGGGTTTTTTGTTGAGTTGGCTCCTAAACCTTCGGTTCTTTTTATGACCCTTAATGTGCCGCAGGTCTTCACCAAAGAAAGGAACTAGGATAAAGTCGCCCATGATTCTTGAAGAGAGTCGCTCAGAATATTTACTGCGAATACTATCTAATCTAAGGTTAGAGGAGATAATCATTTTTCTGTTTTGCAGGAGTCGCTGATTAATTAAATTAAAGATTTCAGTTTTTGAGTGATCAGACGGCATTTCTGTACCAAGGTCATCGATGATGAGCAAGTCGCATTTTGATAAAAGGGTTTCGATTTCTTTATCGTCCTGGAACTTAATATCTCGAATATCATCCATCAATTGAGATGAGGTCCGATAAACTACAACTTGGCCTTCTTTTAAAAGCTCTCGAGCGATACAAGTGGCAAGAAAGGTCTTACCGGTTCCTGAAGGACCGTAAAAATAAAGACTGTCTGAAGTCTGATGGAAATCGCGCACAAAAGCTTTACCTATTTTTAGAACATCATTCATATTTTGGCGCACTGTTAGGCCGTATTCAGGGTGAATGCTATCATTGTCAAAGAGTGATTGATCGAAGGTTTCAAAGGATTCATCACTAAGCATTTGACTAAAGTCTGATTCAGCATAGACGATTTCCGCAAGTAGCTGTTTATAGCAGGAACATTTCTTGCCACTTACATAACCGGTATCCTGGCAAAGATTGCAGTGGTATTTAAGCTCCATATAATCCATTGGGTAGCCATGGGATACAAGAAGTTCCATCTTTTCCTGTTGAAGATTAAGATTCTCGCTCTTTAGGTTAGCGATAGTGTTTGTGACTTGCTCTTGATTCTTTGAAGCATCTAAAGTGACGTTACGGGCAATATTACGGGCAACATTTAAAGAGTTTAAGGACATTAGCCGTTCTAAATCTCCTACTCGAGGAATTTTTTGATGTATTTCTACTTTACGAGCTTTTTGGTTCGCTTCTTCCTTCGTTCGGATGGCCCCATAGCGAGCCATAACTTTTGCGTGGAAATTACTCATCGTCATCCCTCCAACCTAGTAGGCTTTTTTCAAGGGAGTCGTAATCATAATTGCGCTGTTCGTAGTTATTAAAGGAGGTGATATCTTTGGGTTGAACGCCTTTACGGGCACCCTTTGCCACCTTGTCTTTTTTTATGGCATCAGCAACAGAGGTAATCCCATCATTTCTCCATCTTTTTAAAATTCCTTCGATATAGTTCATATCAGCCTTTCCTAGTTGATTGATGCAACGTTGGGCAGCGTGCTTTAAAACCGATAAGTCGAAGCCATAGTCATCCAACCAACGATTCATCTGTTCTTGTTGAGGCTCAGAGATGGTGGATGGATCCATGCCCATATACTTAAATAAATCTCGGTAGGTTTGCCAGCGGTCTTCAAATCGGCGAATTAAAGAGTGGGCATCTTCAGCCGTTTGAACGTACTGTTTGCGCCAAGACATAGCTACCTTTTCCATGTAATTCACGGTTTCTTTGCCAGTGCAAGAGCTAAACAGTAGCATAATAACTTCGTCATCGAAATGGTAGTCATCCTTTAATTCCATTACAAAACGAAGGAGGGTCGGTGATATGGGTTTTCCCATCACCATTTCCAAAGCGCCAACAAGCTCTTGGAAAGAGCTGTCATTCAAATGTTCAGATGAATCTTGAATCGGGGGCTGGATTCGTCCTCCTGTTTCATCTAATGGTGCTGCATTTGGATTAAAGGCAAGTTCCAAGTTCCCAGCAGAATCCATGGTAAGAATTGTTAGAACACCTCGACCATCCCAATATTCACAGGCTGAAATTACATCAATTTCAGTAACACCGCAAATTTTGGCAATGGCTGTTGTTTCTAAGCTACCGGTCTTTTGGGCAACATGATATAAAGCGGTGAGAATTTTAAATTCATCGCCGGGGGAGTCACGCAGTAGTTCTTCGATTATATAAGACGGTATCCATGTCATGGACTGGACACCGGTAATGATTACTTTTCCCATGGTTTAATTCTCCTCATTGCAAGTGCTTGTCCTCTTTATTATAGCATTTCGAGCCAACAAAAAACTTCAACTAAAAAAACGGCCAAGGCCGCTTTTAATAATGCGCATCTTGGCGCTGGTGATTGATTTTATTTTTTTCCATATAGGCTGAGAGAACTTCATCCTGTGTGAAACCTAGTTCAGCTCCCAAAGCAAAAAAAGCATTAAATAAGGTTGTGTAAGCCATCATGGATGAAGCAGAATGCAAGGTGTTGACAGCGTGAAAAAGATGAATAAAATGAGTGGTAAGATCAAGGGACTGAGTCTGGTAGGTTGGTTTAACAGCTTCAAAATTCTGGTCCAAACCAAGTGTTAGAATAAAGTGTAGACAGTCTACATACTCTTCTAAAATTTCTTGGCGGGGAGAAGGGTCTTTGGTGCTCCAATATTTAAAGCAGCGAGTCTCATTAGCTAGTTCACCTAACTCAGTGAGTAAAGCTAGAAATTTTTTATTCGACAGGGTTTTTGGATCAAGGTTATGCTCCTTGATGATTCGTTCATTTAATATTTTTTGAACTGCAAAGAGTTCGTTAAGTTCCAATCTGGATGCCGCCTTTCAAGTTGATAATAGATTAAAATCCTTAGGTGGTGATTAAAGTATCCCTTTATAAAATATTAGGGTTTTTTAAAGGAATTGAAAAAACGATCGACCCTTTTTTTGCATTCATGGATTTCCAAAGCTCAATTCGGTCGACTAAAAACTTTCGGTAATTATCAGGAGTATTGAAAAGATTATTAGAATTTTCCAATTCCTTGGGAATGCGATCCTGGGACAAAGACAGGATGAAATCCTGATCTTCATCACGCTCTTCGCCAACTTTAAAACCATGTAAAGTCATATAGTCATTAAGGTGTCGCTGGATTTTTTTTATATAGCCAAAATTGCTAACGGGTAATCCTGTGATACGCTCATCAGCTAGATTGATGTATTTACCACTAATATTGACATGGAAATAACGGAAGGGCTTGAGCAAGTCTCTCAAGGTTTTTTCCAACAACTTAAGATCCGGGTTTTCAACGCTATCGATGGGGATTGAAATATATGGGGATTTTTTATAATGTTTACCTTTTTTGTGTAAGGGCCGCTGGATACGGTCTAGTTCTTTATTGGAATCTTTATCCAGTACAGCTACAAGATAGTAACGCATGTCTCTTTCCTTTCCCGTAGCTTTAAAAGTTCTACGGTAAGCAGTTCTCTATAAATTTTATTATATCACAGCCATTGGTTGGTGGGACAGAAAGGGCTAAACTATAGAAACTTGAAAATAAATGCTTAAATTCATGGAATTATGAACAGGAACAACAAATGTTCAATGGCTTCTTAACACATGAAGACAATATATTTGATATAATGAATAATCGATATAGTTGAATACTATTGGATCAGGATAGGTAACAGGTGATGAAATGAAAAAGTTTGTAATTAATGGTGGAAATAAATTATATGGCACGGTGGATATCAATGGTGCAAAAAATGCGGCAGTGGCTATTTTACCGGCTGTATTAATGTCGTCGGGAATCTGCGTACTTGATAACGTACCGGATATTGCCGATGTAAAATCATATATAAAAATATTGGAGCATCTAGGCTGTGAAGTAACACGAGAAGGTAAATCTTTAACCATAGATCCTAGAGGCGTCCACAGAACGGATGCAAGAACTGAAGAGGTTCGTTCAATGCGCGGTTCTTACTATTTGATCGGGGCCCTCTTAGCTCGTTTTGGTCAGTCAGTAGTCGACCTTCAAGGAGGTTGCCCTATCGGGGCTAGACCCATTGATCAACATTTGAAAGGTTTTGAGTCCTTAGGGGCGACGGTTGAAGTTAAAGATGGTGCCACGGTCTCACATAGTGAACATCTGAAAGGCGCCCATGTTTTCTTTGACGTAGTCACAGTAGGAGCGACCATTAATGTGATGCTGGCTGCCACCATGGCAGATGGTCAGACGATTTTAGAAAATGCGGCCAGAGAGCCCCACGTAGTAGACTTAGCCAACTTTTTAAATACCATGGGAGCCGACATTAAGGGCGCAGGTACCGACGTGATACGAATCAATGGTGTGAAGAGCCTAAAAGGTTGTAGTTATTCCGTTATCCCCGACCAAATCGAAGCAGCTACATATATGCTGGCTGTTGCAGGATGTGGTGGTGAGGTTGAAATTACCAATGTGATACCAAAACATTTAGAATCCATTTCAGCAAAGCTACTAGAAATGGGCGTTGAGATTGATGAACGGGATGATAGCGTGATTGTTCGTTCCAATAAACGATTAAAAAGCTGCAATGTAAAAACCTTGGCCTACCCAGGCTTTCCAACAGATGTTCAACAACCCATGACTGCTGTGATGACCATTGCTGAAGGTCGATCAACGGTGAATGAAAGTATCTACGAGAGCCGGTTTATGCATTTGGATGAATTGAATAAAATGGGGGCCTTGGCTGTATATACAGAACGGATTGCCACCATCGAGGGCGTTCCTTTTTTAAGAGGAACTAAAGTTAATGCAACGGATTTGCGGGCAGGAGCAGCTTTGGTGATTGCTGGGTTAATGGCTCAAGGAACGACCGAAGTCTATGAAATTGAACATATTGATCGGGGATATCCTCATATTGAAGAAAAATTCCAAGCCTTGGGCGCCGACATCATAAGGGTTGAAGAGTAATGAAATTTTGTTCTCTTTTTTCAGGATCTTCTGGCAACTCTCTATTTGTTCAAAGCCAAAATACCAGCCTATTAATAGATGCTGGGTGTACCGGGAAAGCTTTAACAGGGGCGATCGATTCAATCGGTGAAAAAGCATCAGATGTTAAAGGCATTCTCATTAGCCATGAACATGGGGATCATACCCGAGGTGCAGGTATCATGTCCCGAAAGTTTAACATTCCCATTTATGCGAATGAGAAGACTTGGGCCGCCATGGAGAGAAACTTAGGCAAGATTGCTCCGGAAAATAGACGAATTTTAAATGGTGAAGCCTCCATCGGTGATTTTAATGTCCGTAGTTTTCGAGTGCCTCATGATGCAGCTTCTTGTATTGGATTTACACTAGAAGATCGAGCTGGAAAAATGATGTCGTCAGTTACAGATATGGGTGTGTTCACAAAAGAAATTCGGGAAGGAATCAAAGATTCTGATTTGATTTTAATCGAAAGTAATCATGATGTAGAAATGTTAAAGTATGGCCCGTATCCCTATGATTTAAAGCGTAGAGTCCTATCTGAATTAGGACATCTTTCCAATGAAGATTCAGCAGCAGCCATTTTGAGCTTTTTAGATGACCGCCATCGTCAGATTATCCTAGGCCATTTATCCGGCACCAATAACGTACCAGAATTGGCCTTTAAGACAGTGGAAAACATTTTAATCTCGGCTGGCGTTGAGATCGGGACGGCGGGAAATCTTGAATTAAAATTGGCATCCAGAATCAAACCATCAGCTTACACGGTGATTGAATAAGTCGGGAAGACTTGACGCTATCGAAAAAAAACAGTACTCTGATTTAGTAGAAAAAGGTGATCCTAAACTGGGAAACTGGTTGGGAAAATTTGTGTAAAATTGAAAGGAATATCAATATGAGCTTATATAATGAATGGACCGAATTGGTCGTAGATTTTGTGCAAACAAAAGGGGAAAAAGCATTTTGGGCTGAATACTCAGCAGTGGAAGAGAGAATTTATCGGAAAGTCTTGGCAAATGCCAATGAAACTTTAAAATTTAAGATTAGCAGCTTTGGTGAAGAAATGGATACAACGCCGCAGTTTATCATGGGTTTTTTGGATGGCATTAATGAATCCCTTACCGAAACTTTAGACCTGGAATCAATGGATGAAAACAGCGATGTTGAGATGAATATCGACTTGGAAAAACTTTATTTCAATATGCTCGATGTGAAAGCGGATTATCTTTATACCCTGCCTCAGTGGGACTCCATCTTTTCAGAAGAAAAACGCAAAGAAATCAAAAAGAATTTAAATGATTCAAAAACAGTTCGTAATGAGGAGAAGATTGGACGCAATGATCCATGTCCTTGCGGTTCTGGCAAAAAGTACAAGAAGTGTCATGGTGCTAAAGGCAATCAAGCCACCAACTAAAAGCAGATGACGATTCATCTACTTTGTTTAGGGACTTTAAAAGAAAATTATCTGAAAGATGCTCAAAGGGATTTAGTGGCTAGCTTAGTTCGGAAAAATGGAATCAACAGTTGCCAAATTATCGAGTTTAATGAGGAGCCTTTAAATGAGCAAGCTAGCCAAGGACAAATTCAAAGTGCCTTGGCGATGGAGGCGACTCGAATTCGGGAGAAGATTCCTAAAAATGCGCGCCTTATTTGCTTAGATATTAATGGCAAACCGGCAAAACCAGATTTTTTTGCCGCAGTACGTACCAAAATGCAGGATATAGGTCAAACTGACTTAGTTTTAATCATTGGTGGGTCCAATGGAATCCACGAATCTTTGAAAAGACAGGCCAAGCATCGAATTTCTTTTTCCCATTTAACCTATCCTCACCAACTTTTCCGCATTGCTCTGCTGGAAGCATTGGCTTTATATCTTTAAAATAAAAATAATAGAACGCATCCTGATTACAGCCTTAAGTTTTCAGGATGTTTTTTCATTGATTCTTAAGGGATCTCGAAAGTTGATTCTAAATTGATTAGGAATAATTAATATGAAAGCAAATTAAGACCATACTTAAACGAAACTCAGGTAAATCTTTGCAAAGGTGTAATCAAGTGGTAAGGTCTAATAAAAGAGGAGGGAAATCATGAAGACAAGAAAAAAGCAGAAGGAAAAAGTAAAGAAACCATTTTATAAAAAGTGGTGGGTTTGGCTGTTGGCAATTT
>JAAZGI010000418.1 GCA_012511315.1 Clostridium sp. | reverse complement strand
GCATCTGTCGATACCAGCCTTTAATTCTTGACAGCAAACATGGCGACGGCCCCATTAGGCTAATCCCCTGATCACCAGAAATAATTTCTTTGATTCCCTTTGCCACCTCTTGGATGTTGGCTATTAAAACTTCTTCCTCCCGGCCAGATAAAACCATAGAAAGCATTTTTCCCCGAGGTGGATAGGCCAAGGCTTTTCGCACCTTCATCTCTTGTTCAAAGAAGCCATTATAATCAGCCTTAGCTGCCATGGTAACAGGATACATATCGGGCTGATAGGTTTGTAGCACCACCAATCCTCCTTCGTCAGCACGACCAGCTCGACCTGACACTTGGGTTATTAATTGAAAGGTTTTTTCATATGCTCGAAAATCTGGCATGTTCATGGACAAGTCTGCAGCTAGAATTCCAACCAAGTCAACGCCATGAAAATCCAACCCCTTGGCTACCATTTGGGTGCCAATGAGAATGTCCGCTTCTTCAGCTCGGAAGGTCCGATAAATCTCTTCATAGGCTTCCTTGCGGCCGGTTGTATCACGGTCCATGCGGAGCACCCGCGCTTTAGGAAAGCGCTTTCGAATTTCTGCTTCCACTTTTTCGGTGCCAATTCCAAACTCTCGAATATAAGGCGAGCCACAAGCAGGGCAGGTTTTCTGCTGATACTCACTGTGACCACAGTGGTGACAAACTAAACGGTCACCGGAGTGTTTGGTTAAAGACACGGAGCAATTCTCGCACTTATAAACAAAACCACAAGAACGACAGCTTACAAAGCCTGAGATGCCACGGCGATTTAAAAACAAAATAATTTGCCGACGGCGGGCCAAGCTTTTTTCCATTTCGCTGGCTAAGCGAGCTGATAAAATACTGCGATTTCCTAGCCTCAGTTCCTTGCGCATATCAACGGTCACAACTTCGGGCATTCCGCCTGCCCCAGCCCGCCTTGTCAAAGTGACTAAGTGATATTCTCCTCTTAGTGCTCGATCGTAGGCTTCCATGGATGGAGTGGCTGAAGCGAGCACCAATTTACCCTCGCGAAGATTCATCATAAAAGCGGCGGTATCTCGCGTTACGTACTTGGGATTAGTTTCTGATTTATAGCTAAATTCATGCTCCTCATCCACCACCACCAATTTTAAATCGGCAAAGGGTAAAAACAAAGCAGACCTGGCTCCAATGGCTATTTTAACTTTACCTTGACGGACACGCATCCACTCATCGTACCGTTCGCCATCATTGAGGCGAGAATGATAAACGGTAATTTCATTGCCAAAACGGGCCTTAATCCGTTCAATCATTTGAGGAGTTAAGGCAATCTCTGGCACTAAGATAACAGAATCGTGACCTTGTTTGAGCATCTGGCTCACTAGATGAAGAAACACTTCTGTTTTTCCTGATCCGGTAATCCCATGGAGTAAATAGGTGCCAGGCTCACCTTGAGCAATGGTTTTAAAAGCTAGCTCTTGTTCTTCATTGAGAATGCGAGCTGCATCTTCTTTAAAATCGGCTTTTGAGTAGCGCAAGTCTACTTGCTCACTGGTCGGGAGAAAATCATGACCTAACATGGTGTTAATGGAACTTAGTGAAAACCCAGCTCGCACTGCCTCGGCTTTAATAACACCACCAGACTCTAGGGAAGACGCCACAAAATCTACGATGGGCTGCCACCGCTTATAAAAGCCATGGTCAGGATCAATGGGTTCTCCTGGAATCAATACCGTTCGATACTTATGCCCCATCCCCTTCAGCTCGCCTTTGGGAATTAACAGACGCAAGCCATCCAAATAACCGGATAAATATTCTCGGCGCATAAATTCGACTAAGGCTAACCCCTTTTCATCAAAAATTCTTTTTGATATCACTCGGATAACCGGTTTGATTTTCTCAAGTTTATGGGAGGGGATCTCTTCTGGCAATTCATCGTGCCAAGCCACAACAAAACCCTTTAACTTGCGCTTGCCGCCTAGAGGCACTAAGGCAAGATCGCCCACTTCAATATCCATTTGGTCTGGTACTTTATAAATAAAGGGCCGGTCCAAATTTTGAGCGGTGGAATTTAATATGATATCGATAAAGGCCATCGTTTCCCTCCTTTTTTTGATTTATTATTTAAAAAACCCGCCAAGCGGCGGGTGGCATTTAACATGGGTCTATTTTTCGACTTCTGTAAAAGTTTCATATTGGACGAAACCTTGATTAACCTCGTCAATTGCTGTGGTTAGTGGCTTATCATTGTCACCATCTTCTGTTAAAAAATCCTGATGATTGACAAGTTGCCGAGCCCGACGAGAAGTTACAGTGACCAAACGATAGCGGTTATCGACCTTCTCTAAAAGATCATTGATTGACGGATCAATCATTGTTTTTTTCTCAATATTATTATCCATTATTATGTTCTCCCTTTAAATCAGAAATTTTAGGTAGCACCCGTCGAACGTGGCACTTTTCAGCTTGGACGATAGCTTTCACATTACTGACAGCCTCTTCCACAGTATTGTTAATGACG
>JAAZGI010000417.1 GCA_012511315.1 Clostridium sp. | reverse complement strand
TGGAAATGGATGAAATCCACCACAAAGGTATAAATAAAGCGGTCATAAGCATTGCCCAGGGCACCTCCTACAATCAGGCTTAAAGAAACCTTCATCATGACATGTAAATCCTTAGTTTTTAACAGATAAAACAAAAGTCCTGCTGCCACTACAACGGATATAATCCCTAGCACTCGAATTTGCCCTTGAAATATTCCAAAAGCTGCTCCACGGTTTTCCACATAACTAAAATCCAAATAACCAGGAATAAGGTCGATGACCTGCCCTGAAGCTAAGGCGCCCAACGCCCAGCGTTTCGTAAAATAGTCAGCTGCTATTCCTAAAATAATAATGATCCAAATCATTTGTTTTCCCTACCTTGTAAATCATTCCCCGTCTTTCAAGACCAGAGCCCTTACTTGCTGGTATTTTATAGTCCTTGACCACTTAATGCTTTTATAACACTAAAAATTATCATAAAACACCATCAAGTGTACCCTATTAATTTACCACACCGAGCCACTCTTTACCACAGGCAGGGCTTCCTCTAAACCTTTGGAATAATCCTGCCAATTACTTTTTT
This sequence comes from Clostridium sp., assembly GCA_012511315.1. Lineage (GTDB taxonomy): Bacteria > Bacillota > Clostridia > Clostridiales > Clostridiaceae > JG1575. Next base: position 1,945 of record JAAZGI010000417.1, on the reverse strand, counting down.
TAGTTAAAACTCACAGTCCACCAATAATTTAAGCTAGACTTAAAAAGCTTCTCAACCCGAACAATCCTAGTCTAAATTTTGTTTTTTTATATCTATAAAGCTTAGCCCCTGGTTAAAAAGAAAAAGACAGAGAAAGCTCCTCTATCTTTTAACATGAACTCAATCAGCCCTACTAGACTAATATTCGATTTGGTATTCAATTTAAATTGAACTGTTCATTTAAATAATAAGCCTTGAAAGGGTTATTGTAATCATTAATCAAAATTAGTAGTCACTAGCTGTCTTTATTGAGCTTTTTGACCATAATTAAGCAAGGATTCCACTTATCCCACAGGGTAGGAAAAACCTCCAGCTTTTTAAAGCCTAGGCTTAAATAAAAGGCAATAGTTTGATCATACTCTTCGTAATGACCTTCATCAACAGTTTTCACTTGAACAAAATCATAGGTTTCTTCCGCTAGTTGTTCAAATTCATGATATAACTTTTGTCCTATTCCTTGACGATGGTATTTTCTTTTAACACCCATGCAATGAATTTCACAAGTGGCCTCGCTAGTCTTTTTCAAAGTGATAAATCCAAGGATAATATTTTCTTGCCTAGCCACGAGCAAAGGCAGCTCCTGAGATTGCTTGATATACTCCTGTGTGCTCTCCGGCAATCCAAACCATTCTGGTAAGTCCAAAAGAACATCTTTTACGATTTCAGATTTTTGCTCCGAATTGATCACCTGTTCAATCTTAATATCTTTTCTCATCTCATTCCCTTTTAATCGTTCTTTTTTAGTGTCTGTATTTATAAGTAATTTTTGTCTTCGATTGAAAAAATATCAATAGAATGATTAGTCTCCTTCTAAATGACGCAATCCGACGATACGAGTTGAAAATTATGATTTACAAAATCAATAATGCATCGGTGATTTTGTATAATATCTGCCCCTAGTAGCCCCATTACGGTAAAATCTTTGGTTGGAAATATGTTACTTTCTAAAACCGATATATCCTTTAGCTCAATCTCTTGGCCTGCAATTCTTAAGAGTATATGTTTTGCTAGGTATACCATTTCTTCCCTTACTCCATCGATACCTACTATTTTGTCTGACTTTTCTATTTTGGATTCCAAGTAAGGAATAAACTCCCGACTAAACATGCTTTCAGTATTTCCACTATCAAACCCAAAAAACATGTTCTGATTCAGATACTCTCCACTAATAATAGGCATATTATCCCAATATAATTGTTTTTTGTTTTCCAAAAACTTTGGTTTTTCTATCTGATAGCTTCTATTAAAGGGATCAATAACCCATTTAAATTGACGAATCAAATCCCAACCCAATACACCATTGATTTTTAAAGGTTTACCCTTTTCATCCAGGCCAAAATCTAAATGTTTATCCGGAACAATAATTGCTTTTGCATTTACAATCGTATGGTTTCCTATGCTGAACCTAGGGAGTAAGGCCATCGAAAAGGTGTTAATGATGCCGCTATTCCCTCCTGCTTTAACTGAATCATATAAACTCGACAAATGATATCGTTCAGCAATTGATTCACTCAATAAAGTTATCGTCCCCCCTGTATCAAATAAAAGAGGTATGTGATTTCCATTTAAAGCAATATCTATAAAAAACAAATTCATTAACTGAACTGGGGACATTTCAAATAGTTCCGCTTGCCTTGAGTATAAAATTTCTACTTCTTTATTCACCTGTTCTCCTTATTTTTTAAATTTTATTTAGGGCTCAGTAATTAGTCCACTTTCCATTAGAAAAGCCTGCCTTTTAAGTGCAAGCTTTTAATATAGACTATGAATGATAAACAAATACTTTAGAAGGGTACAATCTTTTTCATTTTAGAAAGAAATATAATTTCTTGCAAAATACGTTATTGAATTTATTAATATTTTACCATAGCTTTAATTACTTTAATTACTTTAATTACTTTAATCG
>JAAZGI010000416.1 GCA_012511315.1 Clostridium sp. | reverse complement strand
GAATAAAATTTTCTTCCATTAAACGAGACTGAGCATTCGTCCGATATAAAACAGCGATTTCATTATAATTACGCCCATCTCGAACTAGCCGTGCAACCTCTTGGGCTACAAAACTACCTTCATCAGGTTCTGAAAATGCTCGGTAAATCCGAATTTTTTCCCCTTCAGGCTTTCTCGTCCGCATGGTCTTATCTTTACGGGAAAAGTTCCCCTTAATCACTTCATTAGCTGCTTTTAAAATCGTTCCCGTGGAGCGATAGTTTTCTTCCAGCTTGATCACAGTGGCATCAGGATAGTCGGATTCAAACTCAAGGATATTGCGCAAATCCGCACCGCGGAATTGATAGATACTCTGATCATCATCTCCCACCACACAAAGGTTGCGGTGTTCTTTCGCCAACAGGTAAATTAACTCATACTGGGCTCGGTTCGTATCCTGATACTCATCCACCATAATGTATTTGAATTTATTTTGATAAAACTCTAATACTTCCGGATGTTCACGGAATAACCGTACTGTGAGCATTATGATGTCATCAAAGTCTAGGGCATTGTTCTTCCGTAGCCGCTGCTGATAGAGTTGATAGACCTGTGCTATTTTTCCCTTTCGGAAATTCGTATGATTTAATTCAAAGTATCGATTCTCATCAATAAGGGAATCCTTTGCCGATGAGATGGCTGACCTAAAATCTTTTTCAGTGAATTGTTTTGTATTGATATCAAGCTCCACCATACATTGACGAACCAAAGCTTTCTGATCATAGGTATCATAAATAGTAAAATCCTTGTTATAACCGAGCTCTTGAATATTGCGACGTAAAATCCGGACACAAGAGGAGTGGAAGGTTGAAATCCACATAGTTTCCGCCTGGTCACCAACTAGCTCACGAACTCGATCTTTCATCTCACCGGCTGCTTTGTTGGTAAATGTAATGGCCAAAATAGACCAGGGTGGGATACCTTGTTCACCAATCATATAGGCAACGCGGTGGGTTATGGCTCGCGTTTTACCAGAACCAGCCCCAGCTAAAATCAGCAGGGGTCCTTCCGTTGTAGTACACGCCTTATACTGTTCCTCATTCAATAATTCTTTGTAATTTAAACTCATTTTATACTCCATCCATCGTCAGGTCTTAATCAACTTTCACAAAACCTTATTTCATTCATTTAGTTTTCTTAGTTGAACAGACTTTTATTTTCTTTTATTTTAATTGCCCAACAATTTCTTTTAATTGCCTCAAAATTATTTTGATTACGTCACGTAATCTCTACTCTGGGTCTAATTAAGCTCAGCTTAAGACAAAACTTATCTTAGGATAAAACTCAGCTTAGAATTAAGTTCGCTAAAGGCCTTGCAAAGCTGCTACTCTACTCCAGGCTATGTTAAAAGACTCTAGGCGTCTTTTTGCTACTTTTGTCATCGTAGCAATCCGAGAAATAAATCCTATCGATTAAGCAACCTTTTCAGCTTGTTCTACTTAAAAATTATACACTGAATCAGCTAAGACTCAAAGGCTTTATAGAACAAATGTTCCAAATCAAGAAATCTCAAATGCTTTCTTGTTTAGGACAAAAATAAGAATATAGCCTTATTCGTCAATATTCACCTTAAGTAAAACGAGTGACAAGCTAAACTAAATGAATAAAAATCATTTTTTAACTCTTGGAATCTCTCATATCTATTTTAAAGAATTGTGTGTAGCTTCCTCATCTAATCGGTTTCCTCTCAATATTCTTAATTACTGAGTCAATGACATCGTTTTTTATATTAAATCTCTTTAAGGTGTAACATTTGTCCATTAAGATGGTTATATAAGTGAATGCATTCTTATCACTAGGGGAAAGGAGGGATGTGCCATCGATTCAGATTTGCTCAAAGAGCTTTACCAAAAATACCATCGTGAAATCTATCTCTATCTATATTCCTTGTGTAAACGACCTGATTTATCCGAAGATTTAACCCAAGAAACATTTCT
>JAAZGI010000061.1 GCA_012511315.1 Clostridium sp. | reverse complement strand
GAATCAATCAAGGTGACTAATCCACCCTTGGAGCGAATCCATGCAACTGATGCTGCCACATCTTCTGCTCGATAGCCTGGTCGATCAAAACAAACCAAGTGGGCTTTTTCAAGAATGATTTCTGGATGTCGCCAGTTTTTAAATTGTGCCATGGAGTCGGCTCCCATGATAAAGAAAAGCTCATCGTCAGGATAACGTTCAGACAGCTTCGTAAGGGTCCGCCATGTGTAACTAACATTAGGGTCAACAACTTCCATATCACTGACTACAAGTCTCGGGTAGGCCTCTACAGCCATCTCTACCATGGCTAGTCGATGGTAGGCTTTTGTCACTTCACTTTCTTTGTGGGGTGGATCCCCATTGGGGATTACTAAGACCTCATCTAAAGCCAATAAGCTCACGCATTCTTCCATAAGATAGCAATGAGCTACATGGATTGGATCAAAGGTTCCACCTACAATGCCCCGTTTCATCTAGGTAGTTGGATCTGACGGTTGGCTTCTTCCTTAGCTTGGCGATAAATAACCAATTTTCTGCCAATCACCTGAACGCCTTCGCAGTCCAAGGTTTTGCACAAAATATCAGATGCATCTCTAGTGGTCAATCCTGCCGCTTCCAATACATTGATTTTAATCAGCTCGCGCTTTTCTAATGCTTGATCAACCTGGGCTAAAAAGTTTTCTTCAATGCCATTCTTACCAATTTGGAAAATAGGATCTAGCTTATTGGCTAAGCTACGTAAGTAGGCTCTTTGTTTTGTTGTAATCATCGTTTACCTCATAAATTCAAATTCAAAATCACGCATCCGAACACTGTCGCCATCTTTAATGCCATGTTCTAACAGGTCATCGATAACGCCCTTGTTTCGTAATACTTTATGGAAATAGCGTAGGTGGTCTGGGTTGTTAATATTTGTGGAATCTAAAATACGTTCTACAAAGGAACCCGTTACGACATAGACACCATCTTGATCAATCTCTATCTCATAGGTAAAGTGCTTATCTTCAGGGATATACATGTCCTCAGGACCGTACATATCAGGAGATGGCGGAGTTACCGATAAGAGCTGAGCCGCATCTTTCATCACCGCGTCAAGACCGATGTGGGCTCCTGCACTAATTAGATGCACATGGTCATAACCTAGTCCATTAACATGTGCTTTAAAGTCTTCAAACTGGCTATCTTCTTCCATCATATCCGCTTTATTAGCCACCACAATTTGAGGAAGCTGAGCTAAGAGCTCTGAGTATTGTTTTAGTTCCTCATTGATGCGATCAAAATCTTCTTTGGGATCGCGAGATTCTGATCCAGAAATATCAACCACATGGATTAATATCCGAGTCCGTTCAATATGGCGTAAAAATTGTAAGCCTAACCCAATACCTTCGCTGGCGCCTTCAATAATTCCTGGAATGTCAGCAATAACAAAGGGTTCGATTCCTTTCATACTAACGACTCCAAGATTAGGCGATTAGGTCGTAAAGTGGTATTCAGCAATCTTTGGTTGAGCACGAGTAACCACTGAAAGAATGGTGCTTTTGCCTACATTGGGGAAGCCAACTAAACCAACATCTGCCAAAACTTTGAGTTCTAAAATGACTTCTAGTTCTTCCCCTGGCAAACCTGGTTCAGCAAAGTCTGGTGCTTGACGGGTGGCTGTAGCAAATTTAGCATTTCCCTTGCCACCAGTTCCACCTTTTAAAACCGTTACCCGCATATCAGGTTCTTTCATATCAGCAATGATTTTGCCTGTTTCTTTTTCTTTGATCACTGTGCCAAGGGGTACGCGAATCACTATATCTTCTGCATCCTTACCGTACCGCTTAGAGCCAGAACCGGCTGTACCGGCATCAGCTAGATATCTTCTTTTGTATTTCAGATCCAACAGCGTGGTCATACCCTGATCGGCAACCAGAATAATCGAGCCACCTCGACCTCCGTCACCGCCATCTGGTCCACCCAAAGGTGTGTACTTCTCACGCCGGAAGGATACTGCTCCATTGCCACCGTCACCTGATTTCAAGTAAGCGCTGGTATAATCTATAAACATATTCATAATTTTTATCCCTTCCTTTATTCAATTATACTAAAGGAACCATGCTTGTTCACTACCTTAGCCTTACGTTTTCAAATTGTTTACCCCTTCAAGGTAAAGCAAAACCCTAAGCATCTTATTTCATTTAAAATCAGTAGGAATTCCTTGCATTTAAATTCTTTGTCTTAGTTTTTTTTATCTACGAACACTCTCACTAAGATCATTGCTATGGATCAAAAATGGCTAGTCCTGTAGTATTTTTAATTATAATGAAGAATCAAAGGTTTGATTACTCCACCTTGCAGTACATGAGTTTTCCACATACCTTAATCTGCAATTTAATTCCGTAACCAACATTTAAATCCTAACTAAAAGCAAATAAATATTGGCACAAAATTTATTTTTGAACAAATAAAGACCTGCCAAGGCAGGTCTTTATCTTCCCGTAAAAGCTATTATGAAACAGCTTCCTGTGTTTCTAAATCTACTGTGGGATAAACACTAGCTTTCTTCCGATCTTTACCAAGACGTTCGTACTTAACGACTCCATCGATGGTAGCAAACAAAGTATCATCTTTGCCTCTTCCAACGTTAGTTCCTGGGTGAATCTTTGTGCCTCTTTGTCTTACTAAGATGTTTCCAGCAAGAACAAATTCGCCATCATGGGATTTAACGCCAAGACGCTTTGAATGTGAGTCACGACCGTTCTTGGAGGAACCTACTCCCTTTTTTGATGCAAAAAATTGCAAGTTTAATATAAGCATTGTGTTACACCTCCTCTTTTATCAGTTTTATATTTTCTTCATGTTGCATTAAAATTCCAT
>JAAZGI010000415.1 GCA_012511315.1 Clostridium sp. | reverse complement strand
CGATACACGTTCTGGGTGGATCGCAGAATGTTCGTCTCCACGCTTGGGTTAATTTTCTTCATGTTTTCAATGAGATCTTTAATGACATATCTTTTATTTCCGGTTCGCTTCGCTGCTACCATGCAGGCACAATTGAGAGGCCAAATGCCCATTTCATTGGTCCATTTGATGATCGATTTTTCTTCGATGTAATAAAGTGGACGGATTAGTTCAATCTCTAGGAAGTTCTTGGATCGTAACTTTGGTGGCATGGCTTTAAAAGAACCGCCGTATACCATATTGAGCATGGTGGTCTCTATCACATCATTAAAGTGATGTCCCAAGGCTAATTTGTTACAGCCGAGTTCTCTAGCTTTAGCATAGAGAAATCCTCGTCGCATGCGAGCACACATATAACATGGGTAATCTTGGGCAATATTATCAACAATGGAAAAGATATCCGCTGGATAAATCTTTAAAGGAATGCTCAGATAATGCACATTGTCTAATAACAGCTCTTTGATTTGGGGATGGTAACCTGGGTCCATGCACAAGAATTCCACATCAAACTCAAACTTTTGATGCCGTTTTAATTCTTGAAAAAGTTTGGCCATCAATAAAGAATCTTTTCCCCCAGAAATAGCAATTGCAATTCGATCGCCTTTTTCTATCAATTGGTACTCGTTTAAAGCTTTCGTAAACTTTGACCAGATTTTTTTTCGATACTTTTTGGTAATCGAAAGTTCAACTTCACTAAGTGTTTTTCGTTCTCCGGTTGGAATTAAGGTTTCACAACCCTCACCTCTAATTGTATCCATATATATTAATCATCCTTTTCTTAAGAGCTCATAATTCATTGATTTGCTTTACTCTTGCTATTTTATAGCAAGGTGACTCATTGTCAAATAAAATGAATTCAAGAACACCTTGCTTTGATACTCATATTTCCGTAGCCTCTAAAAAACAGAGGCTACGGAACCTTAAATGAGCTCACCTCTATTTAGTTCGGTTCAAATAGATGGTAAATCTTTGCTACTAATTTTAATCTTTTCAAAAAGTTAATGTTTGAGAATAATCTCCATAAATTGAGGCGGTTTATGCAGACTCTACAAGTATAAATTGAGGTATTTATTTCTACTAATTTACAAGTAAAACTAAAAAGAATCCCCACTCATACCAAGGAATTGGGTGTTAAAATTTTTTTGAAAGACAGTGGATTCATGTTTCTTTGAAAATTACTAAGCAGTTGGAAGCATCATTTTTTAACTGGTTTCTATTTCTGTCACAGTAATACTTATAGACAAACACTGGAAATCACCTTCAAGGAATCCATCCCGAATCCCTTGAAACATCATTAATTTCCAGATTGCTTTTTCTCGAAAAATAATCAATTTAAGAATATCCATTCATACTTACGAAACAATCTTAACAAATTAATTTTTTCATCACCTTCATCTGATCATTTTATAATTTCAGCCCGGTTCATGTTATAATTTCAACATATACATCATGTAACTTTTTCACCCCAACAAGGAGGTTGTTTCAATGTACCAGCTTCTTTTAATCATAATTGTTCTGTTTTTAGGAACTCTGGGATATACCTATGGAATAAGTCGACTAACTCAAAATAAACTTATTTTATTTGCCCCCGCAGAAATCGGCATAGTGTGGTACCTTTTGCAATTGTGGACCTATTTTACAAGAACAAATATAGGCTTTGAAGGTTTGAGTTTATACTTTGCCACATTATTTATTATTGTTGTTCTATTCACTAATTTGTTCTTTGGTTACTTTTTTTTGAAAAACCTCAATAAAAGATAACATTCAGTTAGTTCATATTATTTAATGAAAGAAAGGGAAGGGACTTTATATGAAGAAAATTAAACTATTTTTACTCTTTAGTTTCGTTGCTGTGGTTTTAATTGGCTGCGAAATGGGAGACTGTAAATCCAATCAAAATCTAAGTAAGGAAGAAGTTATTGAAAAAGCTCGCGAGAGCATCAATGGACTAGACTCCCTCAACCAAGAAACGAATATCAATTTAGTCACTAAACTAGATGACCTAGAAGAAACTCAGAATATTGAATTAGAATCAAAAATGATTTTTGATGATCAGAAAAATATCGATAGTATATACACTAGCAATGTAACTACCAAGAATGATTTGGTACAAACTTTTGATTTTTATAAAGGGCCTGATGGGATTTTTGCCGATCAAGGAAATGGTTGGGAAAAATACAGTGGGGGAGAAAATTATGCCACCACTTATAAACCTATTTTAGATACCTTTTTAGATGTGGTTGATGACCTAGAAATGACAGAGCTTGATTCCGATTATGAGTTTAAGTTTACTGGTAGAGACGGGAACATCTTTAGAGCCGTCGGAAAACCCTACAGTATTAATTATAATGGAATTACCGATGATGAGATTGATCTCGATATCGTTTATATTATTGAGAAAAAGACCCTGTTACTCCGACAATCAAAGATTGGAACGAAAGGAAGTCTCGCCGAAAATAATACAGCTACAATCAATGCCGAGACAACCTTTAAAGACTTTAACACCTTTGAGACCATTGAAAACCCAGCCAATCCATAGGAACAGTACTAAGTCTCTTTTGTTTACTTCCGCTAGGGAAGTTGATTTGACTACTTTATTAAAAGCGACGCATCTAGAGATGTGGTCGCTTTTAATAGTTGAATTAATATATATAGTTTGGACGAGTTGGGTTCTTGGTCACCTGGTAGAATTCTTATCCGCCACAAT
>JAAZGI010000414.1 GCA_012511315.1 Clostridium sp. | reverse complement strand
TAATTAGTGGAGTCCAATCGATTCCGAAAATGCACCATAAAACTCGACGTATCAGCCCGTTTAATTCTGCATTTGAATGAGTGCGGGTTTTTTTGCGGCCTTTTTTGGTGCAAAATGAATTTATTTCTTATAATTTTATCTAAGGAGAAAAAAATGAAGGCATTATTTATCGTTTTAAACAAAACTGAAAAACTCAATGATTTACTTAAAAAGTTCAGTGATAATGGAATCTACGGTGGGACCATTATGGAGTCTCAAGGGATGGCTTCCACATTGATTGGAAGTGGTGATGAATCCAGCATCTACATGAAATTATCTGGTTTCTTAAATCAAGGACGTCCCTTTAATAAAACCATTATGATGGTATTAGAGGATGGACAAGTTGCCAAAGCTAGAAGCTGTGTTTACGACATTCTTGGCGATCTTAATAAGGCAAACACTGGAATTTTCTTCACCGTCCCCTTAGATAGCTGGGCTGGAATTCGAACCAATGAATAATAAGACCATTCAATTAATCACAACAATAAACTTAGGAGGCATTATTATAATATGACTATTTTTTATCTTGCACTATTAATACTTACTGCACTTTTCGCCTCAAAAATATTAAGCTTTTTCAAACTACCAGATGTAACTGGCTATTTGGTTGCTGGTATTATTATCGGACCATCTGTTTTAGGCATCATTCCCCATGAGGCTCTCACCAACTTAAATCTTTTAAGCAGTGTTGCCTTAGCATTCATTGCCTATAATATTGGCTGTGAAATGGATTTTTCTAGCATTAAAGAATTAGGCAACAATATCTTAATCATCACCGCACTACAAGCCTTAATGACCATGGCTTTTGTATTCACTGTCTTTATGCTAATGGGCCAAAATATTGCTTTTGCCCTGGTAGCTTCAGCTATTGCTTCTGCTACCGCTCCAGCCGCAACACTTATGGTCATTGCTCAGTATAAGGCCAAAGGTCCTGTGGTCAATACCCTGATTCCAGTCGTTGCCTTAGATGATGCTTTTTGTATCATGGCCTTTGGTATTGCCAATACGGTTGCCATTAATCTTTTGTCTGGATCAGACCCTTCCGTGGTTACTATGCTTTTAGTTCCCTTATGGGAAATTCTTTTGTCCTTAATCATCGGTATTGTGGGCGGACTGGCAGCAATCTTTATATTGCAACGGCTCAAGTCTGAAGGTGATGTCATTATCTACATCATTGGATCTGTCTTATTGTTAACCTTCGCTGCTGAATACTTACATGTTTCATCCCTTCTTACATTAATGGCCTACGGTGTTATCGTCGGAAACTTTAGCAATAAAAAACATACCGCTCGTAGCGCCCTTGAAGGAGTCTCCCTACCAGTTTTTGTTGCTTTCTTTGCCTTCTCCGGAGCCGAATTGGATCTCAAAGTCCTGCTCCCAGCTGGTTTCCTCGGCGTTGCCTACTTCCTCTCTCGGGCCCTAGGCAAATATTATGGTGCTAGAGTAGGAGCCCAAATCACAAAAATGCCCGAGCCTATTGTTAAGTACCTCGGCCTTACCCTAATCCCTCAAGCTGGAGTTGCAATTGGTTTATCCCAAATTGCTAGTCGGACTTTACCACAGCCTTATGCCAGCACACTTCAGGCTGTTGTCTTAGCTGCTGTTATTGCCAATGAAATTGTGGGTCCGATTCTTACAAAATACGCTCTGACCAAAGCCGGTGAGATCGCTCCAGAAAATTTATAACACAACAACTAATTCTCCTTTTAAAAAAAGTCTGAATCAAAACCCGCCTAATATGGGTTTTGATTCAGACTTTTTAGATTCAAACTTTTAGTTTCATTTTTTGTATTCAAGCTTTTAGATTCAAGCTTTTAGATTCAAGCTTTTAGATTCAAGCTTTTAGTTTAAGATTTTTAAATTTCGCGGTTAATTTAAATCCCATTCCAAAGGGCGAGTTGCATCCTAGCCCAAGATCAACTCTGATCACCTCTCCCTTTTCAACCCTAAAATTAGATTAATAAAAAGGAACTAAAACTTCTCCACTTAACATGGATCTTTTTAGTTCCTTTTTTGGTGCCGCTGGCCGGGATCGAACCGGCATGATATTACTATCACAGGATTTTGAGTCATGCGCGTATACCAGTTCCGCCACAGCGGCTCGACAAAATATATTGTATCACACTCTTCTCCCCCAGGTAAACACATTTTTAATTATTTCTTTTTATTTCTTTTTATT
>JAAZGI010000413.1 GCA_012511315.1 Clostridium sp. | reverse complement strand
TGGGCATGGACAATAGCAGCTAATTTTTTTAAGTCGGACCGAAAACCGGTATTAAAGCTGACGGCAGCAACTGCTACGATCTTCGTGTTTTGATCCGTTAAAGCAGCTACCTGGGCTGGATTCATTCGATGATCCTCATCGGGCTGAACAAAACGAACCTCCACGCCTTTTTCAATGAGGGCTTGCCAGGGAAAAGAATTGTTCCAGTGTTCATTGGAAGGAACGACCACATTATCGCCAGCTGCCCACTGATATCCGGCAGCTACCATGCTGATTCCAAGACCGGTACTTGTCACTAAGGCATATTCATCCGGTTGACCGCCAAACAAATCAGCTAGCTGGCTTCGGATCTGAGATCGAACCGAAGGCTTAGATTGAGGAGCTGTTTGACAAAGATCCAGATAGTCATCCATAGCCTGCCTTCCCCTTAAATTAAGGGGTGATTCCGCAGCATTATTTAGAAACACATAGTTTTGAGTCACAGGAAAGAGTGTTCTAAGTTCGTTGATATTCATACTAATATCTCCTTGAAGTTTCGAATAAATAGAAAATAATAACAAGCCTTTCAAGTCTGCTTAGACGAGTTACAATACAGCCTTCTAGTATTAGAGCTTGGTAATTAATTTAATTTTACCATGAATAAACAGCTAAGATTAATCGTGCTATAGATGAAACATGTAATTGTTGAGGAAATAAAAAAAGAGAGAACAAGAGAACCTGAATGAGTCAAACCAAACGCAAGGTTTGAAAAAATTGACTGTCGCTACAATTAGGTAATCTTTTTAAATAAAAGGAATCATATAATTTGATGATTTACATGGGCTTATGATGTTTTTTTATTGTTATTTTTTACAGGGTATTATAAACTAAACAAAAGCGCTTTTATATAAAAAAGGAGGGATTCTTTGCTACTGTCATAATACACTGCTGTCGTCATTATTTAATTTTTGGAAATTACCCCGATTTGATAAAAAATAAATAAACTAACTGGTAGAGAGGGAACTATATGAAAAACGAGTCAGGTAAATCAGCAAAACTTTGGCAAGCACTTTTGGTTTTTGGACTACTTATTGGAATAATGGCAGTTGCCATCATTATTTATGAAACGGATCCCCATATCCCAATGTTCCTTGGCGTTGTGATAGTGAGTGTCGCTGCTCTTCTTATGGGATATAAGTGGGCTGAAATTGAAAAGTTCATGATGGAAGGAATCACACAAGCCTTACAGTCAATTATCATCTTGACCATCATTGGTATTTTAATTGGTGTTTGGATTGTAGCGGGTGTCGTGCCTTCTATGATTTCCTATGGATTAGGCATCATTTCTCCTGCAATTTTTTTGCCCACAGCTCTTATTATTTCTTCGATCACCTCGCTGGCCACGGGAACATCCTGGGGAACAGCTGGGACCATGGGTATCGCACTTATGGGGATAGCAGCCGGACTGGGTATCCCGGCACCAATTACAGCAGGAGCAGTTATTTCAGGCGCTTACTTTGGTGATAAAATGTCACCGCTATCGGATACAACTAATTTGGCACCAGCCATGGCCGGTACGGATGTATTCACCCATGTAAAGTTTATGGCACTACCGACCATCAGTACCTATGCCATATCATTGGTCTTCTTCTTTGTTTCTGGCCGTCAGTATGCTTCCGGCACTACTGATTTGATCGCCATCAAGGAGATTCAAGCTGGCATTGCCAGTGCTTTTACCGTGAGTCCTTTGTTACTCCTTCCTCCTATTATCGTCATCGTTGCCATTGCGCTTAAGGTACCAGCCATCCCCGGAATTGTACTTGGCATTATCAGTGCCGCATTGTTAGGACCTATTTTTCAAGGCGCCTCTTTGGGAGATCTGATGTCCGCTGGTATGTCAGGTTACGTTAGTGAAACGGGTATTGTCGCCATTGATAAATTATTGTCCAGTGGCGGGTTGGAAAACATGATGTATTCTGTTTCCTTAACCATTATCGCCATGATGTTTGGCGGTATTGCTGAAAAGACAGGCATGCTTAACGTGCTACTTTCGGTTATACTCAAAAGAGTTAAAAGTGCAGTGGGCCTAGTTTCAGCAACTATTGCAGCAGCCTTGTTTAGTAATGTGACAATGCCTGAACAGTATATTTCGATTGTTATACCTGGCCGAATGTTCCGGCAAGCCTATACGGATAAGAATTTGCATCCTAAGACCCTTTCCAATGCACTAGAGAGTTCAGGTACGGTTCTTTCAGCCTTAATTCCCTGGAACACCTGTGGGGTGTTCATGGCCACGGCACTGGGGGTTTCGACCTTTGAGTATGCTCCCTATGCAATCTTTAATTACATGATGCCTGTCATGGTTATATTGCTAGCTTTCCTTGGACCGACTCTTTCCTATATGACAGTGGAGCAGCGCGCCCAGCTAGAAGAAACAGGAACAGTTTAAAGAACCTAGTATAAAATGAATACAAGCGGTGTTGGCGGATTTGCTGGCACCGTTTTTATTTAGGTGATCATTAAAATCCCAAGAAAGACTCCAGAGATTTCGATTTCAAAATGGGCTCGCCCACTAATTCAATAAAAAGAGCAATCAAATAACAAATCAAACTCAGTGACAAAGGACACTAAATCATATTCATTTTTTCAATTAGTAGACAGTCGGATAAATCATCCTTTGAGAATATAAATTGTCATCTTGCCGATGAAAGAAGCTCAAGTAGCTAGGAGCCCATTAAAATGGAAGCCTACTCTTGGCAAAGCTGGGCGCATCGAACCTATAATAAGCAGCTCAAACCTTCTTATTATATTTTGCAAGAGGCCTTTGAAGCCTTTGATTAAAAGAGACCTTGTATTTTTTAATCCCGGGCAATTAATGTTTTTCTCCCAGTGGATTGGTAGAATCTTGTTTGGGAATTATTCATAAGGTGTTTTGTGGAGTCGACTTAGAGTAGGATCTAAAGACAAGCAGAAAAATCCTAGCAGATGATAATAAGTCATAATTATAACTAAATGAAAAAAGACGAAAAAACCATCTAAGTTGATAGTGGAAAGCTAGAGCATAATGTAGTAGACTTTGAATATTTGAGACAAGCATTTAATACTAGTGGTTGAGACAAGTATTTACTGCAATTGCATGTGTCATAATGGATTAAAGATGGAGGAAGGCATGACAAAACCAGTATTAGTAATCATGGCTGCCGGTATGGGCAGCCGATATGGTGGATTAAAGCAAATTGATCCCGTGGATGAAGAGGGAAATATTATTATCGATTTTTCAATTTACGATGCCATTGAAGCAGGCTTTGAAAAGGTGATTTTTATTATTAAAAAAGAGATTGAAGCAGATTTTAAAGAAAGTATTCATCCTAACATAACGAAAAAGATCGTGGTGGAATATGCATTTCAAGAGTTAGACAACATACCCCAATCTTTTGAAATTCCTGATGAGCGTGTCAAGCCATGGGGGACAGCTCATGCAATTTATAGTGCAAAGCATTTAATTGATGGTCCCTTCGCAGTAATTAATGCCGATGACTATTATGGAAGGGATGCATTTAAAAAAATCTATGATTTTCTCGCCAATGCCGAAGAGGACGATAAGCTTCCATTAAGCATGGTTGGATACCGACTTTACAACACGGTGACGGATAATGGTCATGTGGCCAGGGGCATATGCCAAGTCAGTGAGGACGGTTATTTATTAGATATTGTGGAACGTACCAAGATTCAAAAGTTTCAAGATCACATTGCCTATACGGAAGATGATGGCGAAACGTGGCATCCTGTGGATGAAAAGAGCATGGTTTCTATGAATATGTGGGGATACCCACATAAGATGCTAGCCGAAATAGAAAAGGGTTTTCCGAAATTTCTTGAAAAAGAGTTAAAAAGAAACCCTTTAAAAAGTGAATATCTGTTGCCGACTCTTGTTTCAGACTTGTTAGATAAGAACAAAGTTAGTGTGAAAGTATTGAAGTCAGAAGAAAAATGGTATGGCGTAACCTATAAGGAAGATAAGCCAGTGGTTGTAAAAGCCATTCAGGAGATGAAAGCAAGCGGGAAATATCCAGCCAAGCTTTGGGAGGACTAAATTGTTGTGAAAGATAAAATTATTAAAGAAATTCTAGATAACTATTATTTTCCTGGCGAATTAGTCCAAGCAGAAATATATGGCAGTGGTCATATTAACACAACCTTCGCTTTTGAATTTAATCACGGCGGCAAAAAAGAAAAGTTTATAGGTCAAAAAATTAATCAAACCATCTTTAAAGATATTGATGGATTAATGGGAAACATCATCCATGTTACAGATCATCTAAGATCAAAGATTCGCACAGAAGGTGGGGATCCTGACCGAGAAACCCTGACAGTTCTTAAAACAAAGGAAAATAAACCTTATTTTATTGACAGTAGGGGGGAGCCTTGGCGAATTTATTATTTCATTGACCACTGCACTTCCTATGATGTCATTGAATCCTCCGAAGTTTTTTACCAATCGGCGAAAGCCTTTGGGAAATTTCAAAAACAACTAGCAGATTTTCCTGCTCATCAGCTCCATGAAACCATTCAAGACTTTCATAACACGAAGAAGAGATATAAGGCTTTTAAAAAAGTTGTGGAAGCAGATACCGTGGGAAGGGTTAAAGAGGTTCAAGAAGAAATAAACTTCATCTTAGATCGGGAACACATCGCCAATGAACTCATTGGGTATTATGACCAAGGCGAAATCCCGTTACGAGTAACTCACAATGATACTAAAACGAACAATGTTTTGATCGACCGAAAGACAGGGCAGGCGGTCTGTGTGGTTGATTTAGATACGGTAATGCCTGGCTTAGCCGTGAATGACTTTGGCGACTCGATTCGCTTTGGAACCAATACGGCAGCTGAAGATGAACCTGACCTAAGTAAAGTCTCCTGCGATCTAGAGCGCTATGATGCCTTTACCAAAGGCTTTTTAGAAGCCCTAGATGGGAATTTGACCGAACGAGAGGTGGACTTACTTCCATTAGGTGCTTTGACCATGACCTATGAATCAGCCTTGCGTTTCTTAGCTGATTTCTTAGAGGGTGATGTTTATTTCCACATCAATCGTCCCCATCATAACCTAGATCGAGCGAGAACTCAGATCAAGATGGTTCAGGAAATGGAGACTAAGTGGGAGCAGATTCAGGCGATAATGGAAAAGTATAAATAAAAGAAAGAGTAAAAAATTAAAGTATAGGGTTGGTTTAGATTATCAAAAAGAATTTTTTAAAATCAAAGAGTTTGTAATTGGCCGTAAAAACTGGCTCTTTCGTGCTAGTGTAAAAGGAGCCGAAGCTAGCGAAATAATTTATAGCATCGTTGAGACAGCCAAAACCAACAAACTGCATCCCTATGAGTACTTAAAATACCTCATCGAAGAGCCAAGTCAAAGCAAACAAACTGATGAAAAGCTCCAAGAAGACCTACCTTGGTCAGAGCAACTTCCTGATCGACTTAAAATAAAATACGAGCAAAAAAAAAACACCTAGATTTCAAAACTCTAACGAGTATGAAGTCTAGGTGTTCTTATTAACCGCTTATTTTCATCCTATGTTAAGAATTCGTCGAATCTCTATTCAAATCATAATCGACATCTAAGAGATTTTCTTCCGCTTATTTTTCGTCTTCCTTATGATAACTTCTAACACTGTCTCTTTTACTCTCATCAAATGTATCTTTGATATCTTCGACTTTTTCATCGAGCCATTCTTTGGTGTCTTTGATGGATTCATCTTTTCCATCCGATAAATCTTTTTCATGCAAAATATCTTTACCTTGGTGATCAAGAGCTTCAGCATCATACATTGCCTTATCTCGATTGTCCATGGTTGATTCTTCATCAAGAATTCTAGATTCACTTCCAGTGTAACCGGTTGCAGCGGTAGGGTCCACGGGATTAACTCGTGCTGCACCGGCCATAAGATTGCTATAAGAGCGGTCTGTGTTCGGAACTGTACCCTCTTTTATAACGTCTTGAACTTCATTATAATCCTCTTCATTATAAGGGTCTTCAGACTCGTACTCTGGAGCATTTGGCTTTGGTTTTGCCAAGTCTTCAGTGGGGACTTGATCCACTCGCTGAGCTCCTAGTGGGTCTTCTTGACTGACAGTTTCATATTCAGGATCACGCATGTCCTTAGGATCTCGGGATCTGTCGAATGAACTGCCTGAATAGTTGTTAGGATCTGCCTTCATTTCATCAGCGTGACCTTTGATCGGCTCACGAGCTGACGAACTAGGATAATTTAAGGTTCGAGATACATCGTCAAATCTAGAAGGATCAGCTTCAACATATACAATGATCTTTCCTTCTTGGAAGCGATCATCCACGTACCGAGCTTCTTCTTCTGATACTCCAGCATCCATTAAAGCTCCACCAAGTGTACCAATGGTTCCGCCAAGGGCACCACCAGCTACTGCTCCAGAAAGAGCCGATACCAATGGTCCTGCTGCAAGGATTGGACCAATGCCAGGAATCACAAGAGCTCCAAGTCCTGCTAAGAGTCCACCAACACCACCAACAGCTGCACCGGTAGCCATTCCACCTTTAAGTCCAGCGGCAGTTGAAGAATCTTCGGCTTCTAGGCTAGTATCGACTCTCTTCATATCTTCTGTTTTATCTTTATCCCTAGAAAGAATGGATATATCATCGGATTGATAACCCATCTCTAATAAGTGATCTACAGCTCTTTGAGCTTCTACTACTTCTTCATAAATTCCAAAGACTTTCCTATCGTTTGTTTCCATCTGTTCCTCCTATATCATTTTTGAGTTTTCAACTTATAAAATAAGTGAAAGTGATTTTGTCTTAGTTTTAGTTTAGCATGCCTCTTTGGGAAACAAAGTGAACATTCATTGCATTAGATTAGAAGTTTTTAAAATAAGTAACGAAATCTATTGGTTTAAACAGAAAGTGAGAACTTTGTTTCCATTGGTTTACACTTTATAAACCTCATTAACAAATATGAAAAAATAAAGGGAAAGACAAAGGGCAATCTTTGGACCAGTTAGATTATTTTTTACTTTGAATGCTAAGGATATATAGTAGCCAACCCCACAAGAATTAATTAGAGACAGGTTAGCAAGAAGTCCTAGAGATGGGAGAAAGTAGGGAGGCGAAAAAATGGATAAGGAAACAAGAAGGAGACGATGAAAAAGTCGGGTCGTTAAAGATAAAGAATACTATGAAGGGATAGGGGCAAAATGTTAAAAAAGCTTTATGAGGAAATTATTAAAAAGCGGTGTAAGTGTTAAGCTTTGGTGCAGTTTTTGTGAATATTTAAGAAAAGAAAGATTAAACGAAAACGTTTCGATATAATTAAATACAAGTGGAGTGGTCGGATATAACTTTGATGGATTATTGTTTTCATCAAATGCCTAAAGATCTATTGTTCATCGTAGATTTTTTCGGACATTAACGACATCCATGCAAATAAAAAAATCAACTTGTTTTAATCCTGTGCGAAATTAAGCTTTCTACCAATTAGTGATGCTGATTGGTGATGCTGGTTTTCCTCAAGATACTGATACTTTATAGGATAAGATGCTATATTTTTTAGTGTCAACCAAATAGTACTGTAAAAGCTACTGTAAACCCCACTGAGACACCAACTTAAATGAAGGAGGAACATCATGGATTTTGAAAAACATGATCCTAGAACGGAAGAACCTTATATGATTTTAGATGAAAACGGGAAGGTAGTAGATAAAGAAAACCTACCAGAACTTTCTGAGGATGAATTAAAATACCTTTATAAAACTATGGTTTTTACAAGAATAATAGATGAGCGAGCAGTGTCCTATCAACGACAAGGTAGGATGCTAACTTATGCGCCAAATACTGGGCAAGAAGCGGCTCAAGTAGGCAGTGCTTATGCTTTAGAGAAAAGAGATTGGTTGGTACCTGCCTTTAGAGAATTAGGAGCTTGGTTAGTTAAGGAAGTTCCTCTTAAGAATATTTATCTTTATTGGTACGGTAACGAATGGGGCAGCTATATGCCTGAAGGTGTCAACATGTTACCGGTAGCGATTCCCATTGCATCGCAGATGCAACACGCCACGGGAATTGCGATGGCAAACAATATCAAGGGCGAAGATAGTGTAGCCATGGCTTACGTGGGTGATGGAGGAACTTCCTCTGGCGACTTCCATGAATCCATCAACTTTGCTGCAGTCTTTAATGCACCAGTTGTATTCGTGATTCAAAACAACCAGTACGCTATTTCGGTTCCAAGGAAGATGCAGACAACGAGTAAGACCTTAGCTCAAAAAGCTGTGTCCTATGATATTCCTGGAATCTTAGTAGACGGGAACTATATTTTTGCCATGTATGCTGTTACAAAACAAGCTGTTGAAAGAGCCAGAGAAGGCTTAGGACCTACGCTGATTGAAGCTTATACCTATCGCTTAGGAGCTCATACTACATCAGATGACCCAACCAAATATCGGTTAGATGAAGAAGTGGAAGAATGGTCCGTGAAAGACCCAATCAAACGATTTGAAACCTACTTATTAAATGAGGGAATCATAACTCAAGAATACATTGAAGAACTCAAAGAGGAATTAGACCAAGAAGTAGGAGCGACCTTTGAATCAATAGAAGATAAGTCTGATACTGAAGTTGAGGATATCTTTAAGTATCAATATGAAGAAATGACGCCGCAGCTTCAAGAGCAATTGGATGAATATAAATCCTTTTTAGAAGGAGTGAAATAGTATGTCAAACAAATTAAACATCGTCGGTGCTGTCAACCAAGCCCTAATGAATGAATTAAAGCTAGATGAAACGGTTGTAGTTTATGGAGAAGATGTAGGTGTTGAAGGTGGAGTCTTTCGTGCCACCGTGGACCTACAAAAAGAATTTGGAGCAAAACGAGTGTTCGATACACCCTTAGCTGAATCGGCTATTGTAGGTTCGGCGATTGGTATGGCAGTAAATGGTCTAAGACCCGTTGTTGAGATGCAGTTTTCTGGCTTCTCCTACCCTGCCTTTAACCAAATTGTTTCTCATGTTGCCAAAATGAGAAACCGCTCACGGGGAAGATTTTATCTACCCATGGTGATCCGAGCACCCTATGGTGGAGGGATTCGAGCCCTAGAGCATCACTCAGAGAGTACGGAAGCTTTATATGCTCATATTCCAGGCCTTAAAATTGTGATTCCATCAACACCTTATGATGCCAAGGGACTTTTAATTTCGGCTATTCGCGATAATGACCCGGTTCTATTTTGGGAACCCAAGCGGATTTATCGAGCCTTTAAGCAAGAAGTTCCTGAAGAAGCTTACACCATTCCAATTGGTAAAGCCAAGATTGTGAGTGAAGGAGAAGACATCACAGTGATTGCTTGGGGAGCTATGGTGCGAGAAATCGAAAGTGCCAAAGAAATTGTTGAAAAGAAAGGCATCAAAGCTGAACTAATTGACTTAAGAACCATCGCACCCATGGATCGAGAAACCATTATTGAGTCGGTTAAAAAGACAGGACGAGTTCTTGTGGTTCATGAAGCAGCTAAAACATTAGGTCTAGGTTCAGAGATTATCTCGATTGTAAATGAAAAAGCATTCCTTCACCTTGAAGCGCCACCATCAAGGCTGACAGGCTTTGATACGGCCTTCCCATTACCAAGAGGTGAGAAGCACTATATTCCTACACCAGAGAGAATTGCACAAAAGATTGAAGAAATAGTTAAGTATTAACAGGAGGACTAAATGAAATTTGAATATGTTTTTCCAGATATCGGTGAAGGAATACATGAGGGGGTCCTTTTTGAATGGTTAGTTGAAGAAGGCGATTTAATTAAGGAAGGACAGTCCGTGGCAGAAGTTGAAACGGATAAAGTGACCACAGAAATTCCTTCAGCCAGAACAGGCAAGGTCTTAGAATTAAAGTTTAAAAAAGGTGACACCATTCATGTTGGTGACGTCTTTATCGTAATTGATACAGAAGGTGGCAGCTCTGCCGGTTCTGACAGCACAAGTAAGAGCGATTCCAAGTCCGAAGAGTCTAAGCAAGGTGATAGAGACTTGAAGGATCAGATGAAAGAAGAGAATTTAGCAGATTCAAAAGAACCTAAAAAAGATGACTTGGATGAAAAAGAAGAAGTTTTGGAAGAAGAAACAGCTGGTGTTGTCGGAGAGGTTATTGCGTCATCCCGTGAAATCCCGCCAAGCACCGAAGGTCAGGAAACCAAAACAAAGACCAGCGAGAAAAAGAAAGTGCTGGCAACCCCTGTGGCCAGACACATGGCCAAAGATATGGGTGTTGATATCACCAGTATTGAAGGTAGCGGACCGAATGGTCGCGTGATGAAGGAAGATATTAAAAAAGCTTCTGAATCACAAGAAAAAGCCAAGCCTGAGAAATCTACACCAGCTAAGCAAATTGGTGCACCAGAAATTACCAGAGACATCAGTGAGGAGAAAGTGGAACGGATTCCTCTTACCAAGATCAGACAAACCATTGCAACAAAGATGGCAGAGTCAAGATTTACCATTCCTCATACAACAGCTATGGATGAAATTGATGTTACAGCCTTGGATGCCTTCCGCAAGAAATACAAAGAAGTTTTAAAAGAAGAAGGTGTTTCCTTAACCTTCCTTCCATTCATAATTAAAGCAGTTATTATTGCCCTAAAGCAATACCCTGAATTCAACTCTGAGTTAGATGAAGAAAACCAGGAATTAATTTTAAAACACTTCTACAATATTGGAGTGGCTACGGATACCGATCGTGGCTTAATGGTTCCAGTGGTTAAAGACGCTGACAGGATGAGTATTGTGGAATTAGCTCAAGCCATTGAGGATGTCACAGGACGAGCGAAAGAAAACGAAGTTAAACTCGAAGAGTTACGAGGTAGCACCTTCTCGGTTACAAACTATGGTTCCATTGGCGGACATTTTGGAATACCGATTATAAACTATCCAGAAGCCGGTATACTTGGTTTAGGTCGAATCGTCAAGAAACCAGTGGTTGAAGGTGATGAAATAGTAATTAGAAAAGTATTGCCTCTATCCCTATCCTACGATCATCGAACCATTGATGGAGCTAGTGGAGCAAGGTTCTTAAACACTTTAAAAGACCTTTTAACAAATCCTGAAATGCTCATGTTGAAGTCTTAGTTCAAAACCAATTAATTCTATAAAAACAATATAAATGCTCAAAGTTTCATTGCGTTTATATTGTTTTTTTCTGATATGCACGAAGTACTACGATTACTAAGCGAAGGGAAGGAATGTTAGTCCATGAAAAAATATGATATAGCAATTGTTGGGGCTGGTCCAGGTGGGTATGTGGCTGCAATTCGAGCCGCTCAGCTAGGTCACAAAGTGCTAGTAATTGATAAAGAAAAGTTAGGTGG
>JAAZGI010000412.1 GCA_012511315.1 Clostridium sp. | reverse complement strand
TTACCTATACTTATATTGTTGAGGAGGTGTGTCTGATTTGAAATTATCTACTAAAGGAAGATATGGTGTGAAAGCCATGGTGGACTTAGCGGTTAACCATGATGGGAAGCCGGTATCTATAAAAAGCATCAGTCAACGCCAGAATATTTCTGAATATTATCTGGAACAACTTTTTGCACCATTACGCCGGGCTGAGTTCATTAAAAGTGTACGCGGTGCCCAAGGCGGTTATATTTTAAACAAAGAAGCTAGAGACATTACGGTATTAGATATTATGGATGTATTGGAAGGTCCCATTGAAGTCTCAGATTGTTTAGACAGTGATGATTGTGACAACATTGATTACTGTGCGACGAGAACAGTTTGGGTTAAGATGAAACATTCCATTGACAGTGTCTTGGGAGCCATCACTTTACAAAATATCGTGGATGACTATCAAAATAATAAAGATTCAATACAGTTTATTTCGACGGGGAAAGGGGAACGTTAAACTATGGAACATACGCCAATCATATACATGGACAATGCAGCCACCACAAAAGTGAAACAAGAAATTCTTCAAGAGATGATGCCGGCATTTGAGGAAACTTACTTTAATCCATCCTCCATTTATTCACACTCTCAGCGAGCCATGGCTTTATTAGACAAAGCAAGAGCTCGAGTAGCCAAAGCCATTAACTGCTTACCGGCTGAAGTGTACTTTACCGGTGGCGGATCAGAGTCTGATAACTATGCCATTAAGGGAATTGCCTTTAAACATCGAGCCAAGGGCAATCACATCATAACCACAAACATTGAGCATCATGCGGTATTGCATACTTGTCAGTGGTTAGAAAAGCAGGGCTTTGAAGTAACTTACCTAGAAGTAGACGAAAAAGGCTTCGTTACGGCCCAGCAGGTGGAAGATGCTATTAAAGACACCACCATATTAGTGTCCGTGATGATGGCGAACAATGAGATTGGAACCATTGAACCCATTGCAGAAATTGGCGAAGTTTGCCGGCGCAAAAAAGTTTATTTCCATACCGATGCGGTTCAGGCCATTGGTCAAATCCCTGTGGACGTTCAAGCCATGAACATCGACCTCTTATCCCTATCTGGCCATAAAATCCATGCACCCAAGGGTGTTGGCGTTCTTTATATTAAAAGAGGAATCCCCATCGATAACCTAATCCACGGTGGAGCTCAGGAACGAGGCCGCAGAGCTGGTACAGAAAATGTAGCCGGCATTGTGGGACTTGGTAAAGCCATTGAATTAGCAATGGAGAAGATAGACTCCCATGCAGCTAAGATGACAAAATTAAGAGACCGCTTGATTGACGGGATTCTAGAAATTCCGTATTCTCATCTCAATGGACCGACCGGTGATCAAAGATTACCTAACAATGTCAACATCATTTTTGAATTCATCGAAGGGGAAGGCATCCTCTTGAACTTAGATTTTGAAGGCATTTGCGGTTCGTCAGGTTCCGCCTGTACATCAGGATCCTTAGATCCATCCCATGTACTTTTAGGAATTGGACTACCCCATGAGTTAGCCCACGGATCTTTGCGTCTATCCTTAAGCGATTTCAACACGGAAG
>JAAZGI010000411.1 GCA_012511315.1 Clostridium sp. | reverse complement strand
GCTTTAACATCGACTGCTTGATTGGTAGGGATTTTTACAATAAGTTTTTCATCATTGCTCATTCCCCGCCGCATACTAGTTCTTGTGGTTGTCTTATAAACGGTTTTGGCATAGGCAATTCCGCTATGTGGTTGAAGTTGTGCACCCGCATAAAAACCTGCGCCTGAAATGGAACACATAAGAGCGATTTTAACTATTACACTTTTAGCTCTTTTGTTGAACATCACATACTCCTTGTTTTGTCTCACTTATACAATTGACTAAATTATCTTCTTTTTAACACGACTTTGATTATCCTAAAGTTTTTTTAGTATAATCTTATACTAAAAGCTGTATTATGTTAATGTCAATCCATAAGCCGATGAATTCATAATTGGTAACAATTTGACTTTGCTTTTTTAGCCCAGATTATTTGTTAGAACGTAAATTCGAACCAATCGAAACAACAATGATGAAATCCAATTTTACTTGATTAATTGGCCAATGAAAGCTCATCAAAGTATGGGATTCTAGGCTATTTACCGAATATATTAATCTTTCCATGAGAAACCACAAGGTGTGGATAAAACTAGCTTTTTCTTAGTCTGAGCCTATGTTCGAAGAGATATCAAGTTGAAAAGGTTACAAAAAAGTTAAAATTAGCCCAAATTATGAAGAGAATACGAGGCGTTCCAATGGTTTGCTAAATCGGTTAACATATTACCGGGGAATTGTCAGAATCTTCTTTTTAACAATTCTATCCCCATATTTTGGGGATAAGAACCCTTAATTGTTTATAACATTTTATCGGATTGGTATTTCATGTGAAAAAAGGATTAGTTATCCACATACTTGGGGATAACTGGGGATAACTTTGGGTAAAACTTGGGGATAGCTGTGATAAAATGAAACTAAGTGTCAAGGAGGGTGGAATGTCCCGATTAAAACAATTTATGTTAGACTTGGTGTCACCATTTCGAAGGATAGATTATAAATTTCTATCAGCTTATCTGAATTTAGTTGAAGGGAATCAACTAAAACGACTACGCAGGGCTGAAATTCTTCATTTGATTGCCGTTACCAAGACACTAAAACAGTTAATAGAGGAAGATGCCACACTTGTTGGTCTAAAAGATTTAGAGTTAGTTCAGATATACAAGGCAGCACTGCTCCATGATGTGGGTAAAGTTTATTATAAAACAGGCCCAGTTAGTAAAACCCTCACGGTATTAGTAAATAAGGTGTTTGGAGAAGACACCAAGCGATTTGCTAATTGGAGGGCATGGGATATTTATAAAAACCATCCGGAATACAGCTACCAGTTAGTTATCCAAATGAAAAGCTTAGAAGAGAATCCATTTCTAAGGGATATAATTCGATACCATCATAAGCCAGAAATATTTTATGATAAGTATGGTGGAGCCAAAAGAAGAGTATTTGACCTGTTTCAACAAGCTGATGGAAAACATTAATTTTGAAGATGATTTGAGAGGAAAAAATATGGATTATGATGTAGTCATATTAGGTGGAGGCCTAGCAGGTTGTTCTGTAGCGGCAGCTTTAGCTAGATTTAATTTAAACATCGCCGTTATTGAACGGAATTTTGATATTGCAGAGGATGCTGCTCAATTTATCACTACCTATGTGACAGATGGTGCGGACATTATAGAAGATGATACCTATGAGCTGCTCAAAGGAGCTCATGAAGTTATTAGCGATCTAGCTGACAGAGGCAATTTTTATTATAAACAAGAACCTTCCCTGTCCATTTTTGAAAGCAAGAAGGGCTTCGATGAGATGCTTGAGCGAATTCAACGCCGTCAAATTAAGGGAGCTCGTCCCATTGATGTAAAGGAAGCGCTAAAATACTCTCCCCATATTAAAGATGAGTACCCTTGGATTATTTTTCATGAAAATACTGGAATCATCTCACCTTATGATGTTGCAACTTCTTTGGGGGAAATATCTTCTGAAAATGGAGTTCGTTTTCGTATGGAAGAGGAGGTCATGGCCATCGAGCGGATTGCCCATGATGAAGTACGTGTTACCACCGACAAGTCCAAATACACCTGTCGAGTTGTTGTAATCACGGCATTTAATGACCTTTATTTAGGAAGCGGAGAGTATCGACGGGCTGCACGAGATATACCTTTACAAACCATGCTGCTGGAGAAAAAATTTGATCAGGATATTAAAATGATGATGAATTTGCATCATAAAGAAGGCTACGTTTCCTCCGTTATGCCAACCTTTAATGGAGAAACTCTTGCAGCCATTGAAACAGCAAAGATCATGGATTATAAGGAAGTTAAAAAGGAAGTTGAATCCATGATTGGACCATTTCCGGCTGAACGGGTCGACCTCCTCACCATTACGAGCTATTATGATGATCCAGTAGTGGTTAGTGATTTTCTAGAGGAAAAAGGATATATAAATTTAGAAATAAAAAACCATCATTTACCAGCTTTATTGCCCAAGGTAACTGAAATGGTGACAGATCTAGTGGTTAAAAATTTCCAAGCTGGTGAAAATCCAGACTTTGTATTCAAGCGGCGGGACTATTTTCGTTTCCGAGATCTATCTGATAAGGAACGGAATCAAGCAATTGCCTTTGACTCAAGATTTGGGCATATGATTTGTACCTGTTCTGAGGTGACAGAAGGGGAGATTGTTAACGCAATTCGTCGTCCCATGGGCGCTAGAAGTATTGAAGGGGTTAAACGACGGACGGGTATTTCTTTCGGGAGTTGTCAAGGATCTTATTGCCTGAATCGAATTCTAAAGATTTTAGCAAAAGAATTGGATAAAAAACCAGAAGACATCCTAAATGATTCCAAAGAGTCTCGGATTTTAGCTGCTCGTATCAAGGAATTTGACACCATATAAAGGAGCAAATATGAAAGCATTTTTTACATCATTGGTCCGCTGCAAAGATTCAGGACGAATTGAGGTTGTTCCAGTTAAAAGCACAGTTCCTGTCGATATGGAGCTATTTATACCGATATCCAGAGTGTTATCTAGAATTTACGTTGGTAAACCAGTCCGTCGTGGTGATATTATTTGCCGCAATGTCTTGAATTTAGATATTGATATTGTGGCTACTAAGACCTTGGAATAAAAGCTAAGTAAAGATCTAGATAGAAACGTGTGCTGAACTAATCTTTAAGAATTAAAGTTATTTTAAAGATGCATGAAGGGTCCCGGATTTTAACTAAAATCTGGGACCCTTCATCCATTAATTATTATTAAATATCACTTTATGTTTTGAACCATACTTCAAAACATAACTTCCAAACGGATACTTGAAAATCCTTCTTAAAAACCTTTCTTGCACCCATAAGATTTAAACCGATATATTTAATGATTTCTTTTTTAAAATATCATTTATTAGGTTTATTACCCTAAACCTTTAACCAAAAGGAAAAGCGGAAAACGAACCTTAATCGTTGGCTGGAAGAAGAGACAAACTGAAAGTTGTTTCATCCTTTAAAGGCTGAAGAAAGAATGAGTTAAGATTTTTCCAAAAGCCTATATGTTGCCCTAACTTTTGCCAGAGAAGATAATCAGGGTGAGCTATTGGATTAGGCAACAGTTGGTGAAGCTTTCCAGAAAAATAAGCTCTGTTTACTTCTGCAGAAAACTCTGCCATTCGAATAAGATCAGCTTGTTGAATGGTAGGATCTTTGAGCAATTCAGCTCCTGTTTTAGAAGCAGAAATATTATAAAAGTACTCCCGAGAAAAAGTGGAGAATTCTTGAAGGTTTTTATCATGGGTAGCGTATTGTTTTGCCCAAGAAGTGACATCCAAATTTTTCGTTTCATAATGAAGGTGTAGGGATTCATCAATTATGATATGGCCAACTGGGTGAGGTGAAATGGCAAGAGAACCGGTGGCAGCCTCACTAAGTCCTTTTTCCTCTAACACTAAATGTTGGAGGTGAATATGACCAGATAGGTTCAGACGTACTTGATATTGATTTAAAAGTTTGGACAGTTTCAAATGATTTTCAATCACAAAGCCCTTAACGAATTGTTGGTTATGAACCAGAATATTTTGGTGAGTGGCTGTGATGACCGTCTTACCTAAAGTCTTAGCTTTCTTTAAAGCTGTCTCTAGCCATTGAAAGGTTTGATCGCTGACAAGCCGAGGGTTATGTTGACTGTTGACATCAATGGTAACCAACCAAAGTTGATCCGTTAGCTCCGTCACATAGCTAAAAGAGCTTGAGTCTTGATCAATGGCAGCATCGTAACCAAATCCTCCATAAAGATCAAAGAATTCCTGATGGTTTACCGTTTCGGTCAACCAAGCTTGATTTTTAGAAAAAGCAGCTGCAGAGGAAATATTGATATCATGATTTCCTGGAATAACCAAAACCTTAATCCCGGCAGCTTTCATTTTTTCTAAGTAGCTAATCAGATCTAAATGACTCTGGCGCTCCCCATTGTAACTTAAATCTCCGGTAAGAATCAGCACATTTGGAGGGTCAGCTAGAATCTGATGGGTAAAGGCGGCAAAAATTTCCTCAGAGTAAGGTAATACCTTGCCATCCCCTTTTTGACTGATTCGGCGAATCATTTCGCCCTTATCATGCAATTGACTGGAAAGGAGATGGGAATCACTTACTACGATAATATGTAAAGGTAGATTATTATTATATTTCATAGTTTTTTCCTTTATAAACTTTCTATACGAATATATAAAAAATAGGGAACCTCATCATTGCAGTATGAACTGAAAATCAAAAAGCTCGCCTGATAAACAACTATATCAAAACTATATTAAACTGACATCAAGTCTAAAATCAAGTTACCTATAGCTATAGATGGAGTTACTATAAATTAAGATTTGAATTTAGCGGCGCTATTTAAAAATTTATTCCCTTGGCTAAGAATATCATATCCGAAGGTTTCATTGTATAGTGAAGGTAACAAATCCAATGAGGAGGCCGATCGAAAATGTCTGATAAAAACAACAAAAAAACAATGATGTTAATCGCTACAGCCATTGGAGCCATCATGGGAATTTATGTTAAAACCATAAACGAAATTAGGAAAGATCTGATTCAGGAGAAGAAGAAGGAGAATTTAGAAAACCGAGTAAGTTTTCAGAACACCAAAAATGAAAGCCAAGATGAAAGCTAAAATGATAATTAGAAAAAAATGCCACAACATAGAAAATATATAGACATAAAAAAGCAGGACCTTTGAGGTGCCTGCTTTTTTATGTCTATTCGCCGGATTGTTTTTTGAAATTGCGCTTAATCATCCCATTGGTTTGATGCATTCCCAATTCTTTATAAAAGCTAACCAGTGCATCGTCGCAAGACAGATCAATCATATATAGATTCTGTAGTTCAAGGAAGGCTGTTTCAACCAGTTCCTTACCAATGCCTTGTTTTCGGTAGGCTGGAATGACTTCTAGTAGGGGAACATAAGCAGACAGGACCCCATCACTGATGATATTGATGAATCCGATGATTTTTTTTGTTAAAGGGTCGATGGCAACAAAGGCTGCATAACTATTTTCAAGGATTTTACGATGGATTTCTTTACTGGGTGGGTTAGGCCAGCCCTCAAAGAAGCCATCGGCAATGGACATGGTTTTTAATTGATCCGAGTATTGTTTGATTTCTATCATGATTTATACCTGGTCTTCATCTCGAGCTGGGTTGGTGACTTGAGCGATAAAAAGAGGAAGACTTTGATACTCAATGACTAGTAGGTAGGGTTTATGGATTAGAAAACTGATTGGATCCCTAGTCGGCATGGAGCGCATAGCTATCCCAATCTCTGTGATGGCAGCGGCTTTAAATCCAAGTTCATCCATTTGAAGTTTAGTTTTTTGCTTGATTTCAGAAACGGCAACTTTCAATCCTTGGACCATCCCATCGAGCTGGGCTTCATGAAAGAGTTTGGAATAACCCTTCCCTTGGAGTAAGTCTTTTAATGAAATGTTGTCACCTTCGATATCTAAGGTGGGAGCTTGAAAGTTGACGGAGGAAACGTCTCCATCTTGAAGAAGTTCATCTAAGTGAGAGATTAAGTCAATTGGCTTTAATTGATCTTTAGGCAGAAGAAACCAAGCTTTGATTCCTTTTTCGCTAGGGAAAGCAACGACTTGTGCTTTTTCATGATCAAAATAGTGGGCATCTTCAATAACCTTACCCATATAAGGAACTAAGACTTCACCACCTGGGGAGTTATAGACTTGATCGCCCAAGGGATTGAAGGGTTTTTGCCAGTGATCTTTTAAGTAAAGCACATTATAGATATTTAAAATAGCGGTTCCCGAGCTATCAAAGGTAGCTTTATAATCTTCAATGAAGTGATTGGTTTTTTCACTGACCCAATGGCGAATAATTTCTTCTGTTCGAAGTTTTTTTGTGAAATCAACGGCTGCAGTTTCCGTATTCCAAATGGTCGCTGCTTTCTTCCAGTAGATTTTTCGAAGATTGTTAACATAGGCTTGGTCAAAGAACAATCCATTGCTTAAAAGAATACCATTCTCTTCTTGTTCAACAGTCATGATGGATTCTTCCATAAAATTTAAACTAGCAGAAAGGTGGGGAACGACTTTGGATGAATCAAAGGCAGCTGACAGATTCATTAACTGGTTTAATTCTTCTAGAGTATCGCCACTAGCCCCCTCGCGTAATACACCTAAGGCATACCAAAGGGAAAGAGGAGAGAATATTTGATTGGGTTGTTCGGAGGCTTTAAAGTAATCCGCTGTTAGTTGGGATACGATATGATAAAGACTTTGTTTAATGTCTAATGGTACGGTAACTTTAATTTTTGAGTGATTAATGGGAACTTGTTTTAAAACAATAGGTGCCCTAGCTAAAGGGCTAAGAGCACCTGGTAAGAAAAGGTTTAGGGCAGAGAATTTTTTGAACATATTAAATTCCTTTTGCATTATCTTTGCTTGTCTGATTAATGTTCGACGGGATTGGTGATTTGGGAAATAAATAGTGGTAGGCCTTGGTATTCAATCACCAATAAATAAGGTTGATCCACGTAAAACTCAATGGGAGGATCAGCGGGACCGGAGGTTTCTGCGATGCCAATTTCTGTAACGGCTGCTGCTTTAAAGCCTTTTTCATCCATTTGGAGCTTCGTTTTCTGCTTGATTTCAGAGACAACGGGCTCTAGTCCTGTCAGCATATTATCTAATTGAGCTTCATTGAAAAGTCTCGTGTAACCCTTATCTTCCAATAAATCTTTTAAAGATAGATTTTCACCATCAATATCTAAGGCTGGCGCTTTAAAGTCAAGGTAGGTATCTTCGCTATCAGCTAAAATGGATTGCAACTCAGGAATCAAGTCAATGGGACGATTATCCCCTTTTGGTAACAGGAACCATACACGGATGCCTTTTTCGCCGGAGAAAGCAGCTGCACGAGCTAGTTCATGGTCATGGTATGGTATATTGTTGTCCACTTGTTGGATAAAGGGAACAAGAATGTCACCTTGGGGAGCATAGAAGGTTTCAGCATCCAGTTTGGTAAAGGGATTAAGCCAAAGATCCTTTAAATAAAGGACGTTATAGATGTTTAAAATAGCGCTCCCATCCTTTGCAAAGGTGGCTTCATAATCATCAATAAATTGGTCGGTTTTGTCACTAACCCAGTTTTTAATAATCTCTTTCGTTTCTTTTTCATTGGTAAAATCTACCTGAGCAGTTTCTGTACCCCAAATATCGGCTGCTTTTTGCAAGTAGCTTTCAAGAATATTGTCCTTGTAGCTTTCGTCAAAAAAGATCCCATTGGTGAGGCGAATTCCATGTTTTGATTTGTCCTTAGCTAGCTTGGATGCTTCCATGAAGTTGAGTGTTTTAGATAGCTCAGGAATAACTTTAGAGGAATCAAAGTCAGCTGGTAGTTTCATCATTTCATTAATTTCAGCAAGGGTTTCATTGGTAGCACCTTCACGTAAAACACCTAGGGCATACCATAAAGATAGAGGTGAAAATATTTGATTATCTTTATCAGAGGCTAGAAAGTAATCTGGCGTAATTTCAGTGGCCATTTCAAAGATACTGGTTTTAATATCCTCAGGAACTTCAATTTGTTGGGTGCTGTCATTCAATTCCACTTGTTTTAAAAATACAGAGGCAGTTGGAGCAGGGCTACAAGCTGCTAAGAATGTTAAACCAAGTATTAAGGTTGTTAGCTTTTTAAACATCAATAAACACTTCCTTTTATTATTTATAATTTAACCAGTTCTTTATGGGATTCAATTGTGCATTCAATAGAATCTATAAAAGAGTTTAGTCTGTTCAGAGAGTTTAG
>JAAZGI010000410.1 GCA_012511315.1 Clostridium sp. | reverse complement strand
GAGCAGGGCAAGGAAAGCCTGTATTCTAATTAGATCGAAACAATTGCCAAACAAATATGGCAGATGGTTCTCAAAAGAACCATCGCCGTTTTGGATAACGCTTAAAGAGTTTCACGATGCAGATGCTTTGAGCAAATTAAAGGAGACATAATTGGCAAGCAATGCAAGTGTTAATACACTTGTGAAAATCACATTTGATTTTTTATCCTGGGAGAATCCCAGACCCATTACTACAAGTTGAATGAATCATTCATCAAGTAACAATTTCGTGGCTTTTAGTAAAATTATATATCTATTTGAAAAATTTTAAAGAAAGGAGCTGAACTCATAATGATAAAGATTGTTGATAATCAAGAACTCAAATTGGAATATAAGAGAGGATTTGGAGCGTGGACATACCACCTTAGAATTCCAGGGACTGCAGATATTGAGGGGAAATGGGGTTTTCTAAAGGTATCCGGGACAATTGACGGTTATGAAGTAAAAAGCATTAATTTGGCTCCAAGGAAAAATGAAGACAAGATAATCTCGATCAATAGAAAGATTAGAGAGGCAATCGGTAAAAGCGGCGGAGATACAGTTAATGTGACTTTGTTTTTGCACGATTAAAATACTTGATACATCTGACACAAAAGATTTTAAAAGGGAAATACTTGGTGGCAACGCTGGCACTTTGTCAGATAACACAGTATTTAGGGCTTGCTCAACAAACCAATTTTCATCATTAAGTCGAGCAAAGGTTGAATTGGATTTTTGAAAAAGCCTAACGAAGATAATTAAAGACAAACCAGTATAATTATTCATGGAAGGCTCAATTGAGCTGCTATTAGTTATTAATACGGATAAAATTGATTTGTCTGGTGCATGACGTGAGGAACCACAATTGGATCATTACTTACCCGGAACACCATAATCCAGTATAGGCGGCAACCCTGTTTTGAGAGTTCTTACAGGAAATGAATGATGGTAATTATGTTGCATTTGAAGAAGGAGGCTTATTCGTTCGTGAGTAATGATATTAAAGCAATTGAAACAGAATATGACGGACATCGATTTCGCAGTCGACTTGAAGCTCGTTGGGCAGTCTTTTTCAATGCAGTCGGTCTAACTTATGAATATGAAATTGAAGGATTTGAAATGGATGGAACCAGATATCTTCCGGACTTTTATATTCCCAGCTTGAATAGGTGGTTCGAAATCAAGGGCAAGCCGTTGAGTCTGAACGAAATAAAAAAGTGCGAAGAATTCTGCCGTAGGCTTGATAATGAGAATATAAAGTACTCAGTCCTTATTGGGTCGCCGAATTTATGCGCCATACGCTTCGGAGATTTTTTTGGAATACTGGAGTAATCAGAGACGCTTTTAGAAATTTCAGAGCTTGATGAAAAATTTAAAGCGTTGTGCTTAGCATATAAAGGAGAATGAAAGCATGCATAATACAAGTAAAACAGATTTGGGCACAGTTCAGAAAGTTACAGTTGAAAAAATGAAGTTTATCTATGAAGAAGTGGCAAATGATCATCAGAGCCAGCAAAAAGCATGGCCTGAATTTGAAGCGAGAT
>JAAZGI010000060.1 GCA_012511315.1 Clostridium sp. | reverse complement strand
GGCCCGCCAGTGGGCCTGGGTATTTTGTTTGCATGGTGAGTACATTGTTTTGGATTAGGGGCATAGAATATGCCGCTAAGGTGACTCCCACCAAGATGAGCCAGCTGATACTATTTATGATTTTTAATTTGTTATTTTTTTCAGTGAGCATAATTGCCTCCTGCATGTAGTCTGCGCAGCTAGTGCGGTCACAGTATGATGTGTAGTGATTACTCACTTCATTATATCAAAGGCACTTCACCATACGGTGAGCTAAATATTATTAAAGTGTAAATCTTATGGGACTTCTATGTTTGTTTAAATTTTCAAGAGTTCCTCAGCTAAGGCTCCTATTTCAAAATAGGAGCCTTAGCTGTTGGTAACTAGGTGGATAGACCTAATATATCTTCTATTAGAGAGGTTAAGACCTCTAAATCTTGAACTCCCTCGAGGTAGAGATTCCCCAACCCGTTGATTAAGATTCGAACGGTATATTCTGGGTACTTAAGGGAAACAAGATCTGGATGCTCCGTTAGTAGATTGGAGACTTGACGAATGGCATTGTTCTCCAACCGCTGCCTGACATGGAGAGCGACCACCGTACCCTTGTTGGTTTTAATGTTCAAGAGATTTTCATTTTTTTTGATGGCAGCTAGGTAGAAGCCTAAAATCTGCTGGATAATAATTTGGAAATCCTTGGAATCACTGAGGTCATCAGGAAACGTGATGGTAATCTCCTCAACTAATTGATCAGCGATTGCCGAAAGGATGGCTTCTTTTTTAGGGAAGTAGTAGTAAAATAGCCCTTTGGCCACATTCATTTCCCCTACGATGTCATCAATACTGGTTTTTTCATAACCTTTTTCGATGAATAGTTTTCGAGCGGTATCGATGATCTCCTGGCGGCGGATTTCAGGGTCTTTGGATATACGCATGGAATACCTCCTATTCCAGGGATTTCAATGACTCGACCATGTTGATTTTTTTCAGGGCAAAGTGCATTACCACGTTCACGATGGCAGAGAAGAAGAAGGTAAGGGCAAAGGCATAAATGTAGCTTGGCCAATAGATGGTTTTACCAAACATCATATTATCGATTTCCATGGTTTTAATAATGAACTGGTGTAGGACGGCTCCAAGGCCAAGACCTAGCAAACCACCAAATAGCGTGAGGAATATATTTTCTCGATAAACATAAGCGGAAACTTCGCCATCTCGGAAACCTAGCACTTTAATGGTGGCAAGCTCTCGGACACGTTCAGTAATATTAACGTTGGAGAGGTTATAAAGCACGATAAAGGCGAGAGCACCAGCCGATATGATTAGGACCAAGACAACATAAATTAAGCTAGACATCTGGTCATCAAAAGCTTCAGCCGTTTCGCTGGCTGAGAAGATACCTAGTACGCTTGGATGTTCTAAAATGCTTTCTTGGGTGGCTTCTTCATTGACTAAACCATCCTCTGTAAGTTTTGCCCAGGCTAGATCATAATCAGGTCGGGCGAAGTGGGTGGATTGATAGAAGGAAGGGGAAATGTAGATATAGTTATTGATATAGTTTTCGGTAATGGCAGAGACCGGTGCTGAGAACTGACGGAAGTCAGAATCTTCATAGTGAATCACGTCACCAATTTTTGCTCCAATCTTATCAGCTAATTGTTCTGTGATGATCACCCCATCATTAGGCAATGCCAAGGGTTCTCCCTTTGGACTGCGCAAGACAATGAAGTTTGAAAGCTTATCAGGATTTTCTGGAATGGTTAAGTCCGCATCATAGGTTCGGTCAGAACCTGGCACGTGAACTTTCATGGTTAGTTGTTGAGCTAAAGAATAGCTTTGAACGTTATCCACTGCATCCAAAATTTCATGTAGATTTCGTTCTTCCACCGGTTTTTTTGAGTCCACTGAAACAATTTGATCAAAGACGAATAGTTCTTTGAATTGGTTGCCCATTATGGCATCCACCGAGTCTTTAATTCCAAAGCCCGTTAGGATCAAAGCGGTACAACCAGAAATACCTAACACGGTCATCCAAAATCGCTTCTTATAAAGGAAGAGGTTTCGGAAGGTGACTTTACGAGAGAAGGATAGTCGACTCCACAATGGAGTGATCCGCTCAAGTAGAATCCGTTTACCGGCGGGAGGTGTCTTTGTCTGCATGAGGGACGCTGGGCGTTCTCGGATTTCAGAATAGATGGCAGCTAAAGTAGCGCCGACAGTAGAAACAACAGCAAAGGCTATAGACAGCAGAGCATAATAAACATTAAACTCAATGACTGAGCCTGGTACGGAATACATCATCTGGTAGGCTTGAATGATAACCCGAGGGAAGAGGTTGAAGCCAATAAATAGACCAAGTGCTGATCCGATTAAAGAGGCTAAGAGGGCATAGGCAATATATTTACCAGCGATAAAAGCAGGTGTATAACCCAGTGCTTTCAGGGTTCCGGCTTGGGTTCGTTCTTCTTCAACCATCCGGGTCATGGTTGTAAGGGAAACTAGAGCCGCGACGAGAAAAAAGAAGAAGGGGAAAACCGTTGCCACTTTTCCGATTCGATCGGCATTGTCAAACCAGGAAGTATACCCAGGATTCCCATCTCTTGTTTTAACAAACCATTGGTCGGGAATTTCAAGGATTTTACGCTCTGCGTCCAAAATCTTTTCATCCGCTTCGGCTAGTTCTTTTTCAGCTTCCGCTTTTTGTTTGATAAATTCAGATTTACCTTTTTCCAGCTCTGTCCAACCATCGCTAATCTCAACCCTAGCTTCCTCAAGCTTGGTTTCGAGTTCTTCTTCGCCTTTGTCCAGATCATCTTGTCCATTATCCAGATCGAGTTGGGCTTGAGAGAGTTTGACATCTGCATCGTCCAACTCTTTACGAGTTTCATCCAACTTTTCTTTGGAATC
>JAAZGI010000409.1 GCA_012511315.1 Clostridium sp. | reverse complement strand
TATTGGCTGTTTCCATGGTTTTACCTGGCAGTTCCCTAACTGCTCGGGCAGAATCAGGAAATCCAGATAACCTTGTAGAGGATTATGCTACACAGCGCGCCATGACTTTGGCCGAAAAAAACCAAAAAGAAGGAATTGAACTTCCAGAAGTCGAGACCGTTGACCCGAATGAGTTAGTTCGAGTCATCATTGAATTTAAAACTACTCCCAATCAAATTTCCCTGACGAAAGATGGCGTCAGCACATTAGCACGGATTGATCGGGAACAAGAAACTTTCTTTAAACAAGTCAACCAGAGCGGAATTCAGTTTGAAAAACTAAACAGTTTCCGCAATGTTTTAAATGGAGCTAGTGCGATGATCAAGCGTAAAGACATCGACTTAGTTAAAGAAATGAATGGAGTTGTTGAAGTTTCTATTGCTGAGGAATTTGAACGACCAGAACCACTAATGACAGACTCAGTCAACACCATCCATGCACCTTATGCTTGGGATTTAGATTATGATGGCGAAGGTTTAGTCGTTGGAATCATTGACTCTGGATTTGATGTCTCCCATAAAGATTTTAATTTAACAAATCCTGAAAATGCTAGACTCACCAAAGATAGCTTTGCCATTAAAAACCTTGATGGTAAGTATCTGAATGCTAAATTCCCTTATGGTTACAACTATTATGACGAAAACCATATCATCTATGAAGGTGGCATGAGTCATGGACAGCACGTTGCCGGTACTGTTGCAGCCAATGGATCCATTAAGGGTGTCGCTCCAGAAGCTCAGCTTTTGGCTTTGCGTGTATTCTCCAATGACCCCGTAATGTCTACAACATTTACTGATATTTATATCAAAGCAATTGACGATGGAGTTACGTTAGGTGCAGATGCCCTGAACCTTTCACTAGGTGCACCAGCAGCCTTTACCTCATGGACTGAAACACCACTAGACCGGGCAGTTGCTAACGCTAGAAATTCAGGCGTTCTTGTTGCGATTGCAGCAGGCAATGACCGTAATGCTGTGAATGGTCATAAAGATAACCGACACACAGAGGATGGTTCAAGACAGCCTAGAACAGCTGCATCTTGGATGCCGGATCAAGGAATTATGTCCTCACCAGCATTAACGAGAGAAAGCTTAGCGGTTGCAGCCTCTGAAAAAGTTCCTCATGTATGGGACGAAATTTTCTTGTCAATCAATTTAGGGAATTCTGTTGAAAAACGGGATATCTTACCGGCAGCTTTAAGTCCAAACCCAGTTGAAGTATTAGGTGGGCAGGAACTTGAATATGTATCAGTCGTATTAGGCTATCCTAAGGACTATGAAAACAAAGATCTAAAAGGTAAAGTTGCCTTAGTTATGCGTGGTGAAATTGCATTCACTGAAAAATTAGCTAACGCAGAAGCTGCTGGAGCAGCTGCCATTTTAGTCTATGACAATTCATGGGGAGATATGGTTAATATGGCCGGTGGCGAAGATGCTACCATCCCTTATGTCTTCACAGATATTTCTACAGGTCAGCTTTTGGAAAACATGCCACAGGGTCAACGTAAAATCAAGTTTGATGGCGTAAAGGCAGATAACCCAGGAACCATGATGACTGATTTCTCAACCTGGGGTTCAACCAATGACCTAAGACTAAAACCTGAAATCACCGCACCGGGAGCTGATATTAATTCACTTCAAAATAATAATGGGTACGGTATTATGTCAGGTACATCTATGGCAACGCCTCATGTTGCAGGTGGAGCAGTCGTTGTTAAAGGTTATTTGAATGATAATGAAACCTTTAAAGACCTAACTGAACTGGAGAAGATTTCAGCTGCTAAACTTATTATGATGAACACAGCTGAGATTTTGTATGAAGGTGGAGCAGCCCGTAGTCCTAGAGTTCAGGGAGCTGGTTTGATGAACCTTGAGAATGTGATTAAAGCTACAACCCTCGTTACAAACCCAAAGACAAAAGAAGCTAAAATTGAGCTGAAAGAAGTTGCAAAACCATCCTTTGGGTTAAATCTAAAGGTTC
>JAAZGI010000059.1 GCA_012511315.1 Clostridium sp. | reverse complement strand
GATAAAGGTTTAAATCGTAATTGACGGGTTCCACTCTCACTAACCTCTTCAATAATATTCTCTTGATTCTTAAATTGTCCTCCTTGGGCAGAGGGATGGAAACTATAAAGGTCTCTGTGCAGTTGTAAAATTACATCGGAAGTTAAGTGGATATCTTTGTAACTTTCATTTATTGTATCAAGAACCTCTATGTATCCTGCTATTTCTTCTTCATCTCGATTCATCGGTTCGGTTTTTTTTGAAACCAGTTGTTTGAGCCTCGCATTTGAAGTAGAAATCCCTTCAATTCGATTAGAGGCACCAGTACTTTGAATTTTCGCTACTTCCAGCAAATTTTTAAGAATATCTGGTTTGGCTTCTATATACAGTTCTTGTTTACCTTTAAACCCATGAATTCTCGACACTAAATTCATAATCTCTGGAATTAATAATTCATTGTCTATTTCCCTATAGTTAAAATCTCTCACTCAAATCACCTGCCTACTTTTCCCTTATCTGCATAATTTTACCACTTTTTTACGCACCTATCAAATAAGAGAAGCAGATAAATTCTTAACTCTTGAGATTGAAACTAAACCTGGTCTTGCTCTCATAAATATAAAGAGTAATCGTGAGGTCAAAAATATATTCTGGAGTTACTTTTACCAGATTAGGTGATTTAAAAGATTTACTTTGGAATCAGTTGCTATTTTATATCGTTTCAAAGATCTCTTTACCTCTTCGTAATGTTTCATATTTTTTTCTTAACAGGTATTTCATTATCCTCTTAATGAAAGCTCACCATAACTTAATGCTTTCAATTAAAAACGACGTTTTACCTAGAAAGAGAATCAATATTACGAGCTATAATCCTAATATCTGTTTTTTCATAGCTTCAAATTCTTCCTCTGTGATTATTCCTTCATCCAAGAGACTCTTGAATTCACGTAGTTTAGCGATATCAACTTTTTTTTCTTTATCCTCTTTTTTAGTTGATACGTCTTGTATGCTATTGGCCATTTTATTTCCGAGAGCCATTCCTGCTCCCAGTCCTGCCAGACCACCTTTTTGTTTGGCGGCATCTCGCATGGCTCTGGCTGATTGGTATTGCATAAACACTTCCATGTTTTGTGATGCCATACCTATCCCTGATTGTTCATCAATTAACTTTTCTACTTCATCGGGTAAGGAAAGGTTTTGCACTACCACATGGGTAACTTCTACTCCAAGTGGTATCGTCGCTTCATTGGCTACAGCAAGAGCAACGGAAGCCAGCTCCCGATACATTGTGGCTAGTTCTAAGACTGGAATCTTAGCATTAGCAATGGCGGTAATCACAGCTTCTGTAACAATAGCACTCAAGTACTTAATGATATCATAGGTCATCATTTTCCCTAATGTGCCGAGTACTTGTTTGCAAAAGCCTTCTTCATCATTAATACGCAGACTAAAGTTTCCGAAGCCTCGGATTCTGACCATACCAAAATCTTGATCTTTCAGCATAAAAGGATTCTTAGTGGACCATTTATTATCAATAAACTGCTTGGTACTTATAAAAAATAAGTCTGCCTTAATGGGTGAATTGAAACCATATTTGAAAGCCATTAGAGTTGATAAGATTGGCAGGTTATTGGTATTTAACGTGTGTGTTCCTGGGTATAATATATCGGCCAATTCGCCACCTTTCATAAACAAGGCAACTTGGCTTTCTCTAACAATAACCAGAGCACCTTGCTTGATTTCATT
>JAAZGI010000408.1 GCA_012511315.1 Clostridium sp. | reverse complement strand
ATTGATTAGGAGGAAGTTCAATGCGAAAAAGAAATTATCCGATTTTATTAAGTCTCGTTCTCACACTCATGGTGATTGTAGGTGGTTGCAGCAGTGATCAAGGTAAAACAAAAGGTCAGGAGAATACTGATTTAAAAGGAAGCGTCATAGTAGATGGTTCAGGTACCGTGTATCCATTAATGGCCAATATCGCTGAAAACTATATGACGAACCTGTCATCAGGTGTCAGTGTTCAAGTAGGAAGAGCTGGTTCTAGTGCAGGGTTTAAAAAGTTTATCCCAGGTGAAATTGACTTGGCTGACGCCTCTAGGAAAATTAAAGATGAGGAAGTCAGTCAGCTTGAAGAAAAGGGTTTAAAGATTAAGGATGATGTTATGGAAATTAAATTAGCTTATGACGGTCTCACCATGGTCATTAATAAAGATAATGATTGGGCTCAAGAAATGACTAAGGATGAAATTGTGAAGTTATATTTATCTGGGTCATATCATAGCGAAGATCAGGTCAAGTGGTCTGATGTCCGAGGAGACTGGCCGGCAGAAGAAATTAAATTTTATGGTCCCAATGAAAATCATGGCACCTATGAATTCTTTTATGAAACCATCCTTGGTGAAAAAGAAATGGTGAAGACAGCACAACTACAACAGGAATATTCAACACTAGTGGATTTAGTGGCTCAAGACAAAAATGCCATTGCATTTTTCGGCTATGGCTACTATGAAAGCAATAAAGATAAGCTTCAAGCCATTGAAGTTGATTTTGGTAGTGGACCGATTGAACCCTCTCTTGAAACAATTGGAGAAGGTCTTCCCTATGCAGATTTTACAAGATTAGTCTACACCTATTTAAATTTGAATTATGCTAAAGAAAAACCACAAGTTCTCGACTTTGCAAAATTCATCGTTTCGCCAGATGGAGCTGAAAAGCTAGCTGGTTTGAATGGTTTTGCTCCATTACCTTCAAATGTATATGAAGAATACGCAAAAGAGCTGGACCAACTAAAATAAAACATTATAAAGGCTAAGGAGTCAGGCCTTTAAAAAATGTACCTTCATAGACTCAAACTGTTCAGGAGAATCGATATGGAACAAAAAAATGTTAGAGACATGATTCGAAAAAATATCAAGACGAAAAAATACTTTTCAGATCGGGCCATGCCATATTTTTTTATGAGTATGGCCTTCATCTCTGTAATTGTAACCTTTGGTATTATCTACACCTTGATATTTGATTCAGTAAAATTCTTTTCAAAAATTCCAATTAAAGAAATATTTTCCACCGAGCTAAATCCCTTAGCCCAAAACCCAACCTTTGCCTTTATACCCTTAATCACAGCAACGCTACTTGTCACCTTAATAGCAATGCTAGTTGCAGTACCCATTGGAATGGCAGCAGCTATCCACCTTAGCCAATTTGCAACAGAAAGGAAGAGGAGAATCTTAAAGCCGGTTTTAGAAGTTCTAGCAGGGATACCGACCATTGTTTATGGTTTTTTTGCCTATTCCTTTGTTACTCCTTTATTAGCCAAGTTAATACCAGGACTGGGAGCGAAGAACATACTTAGTCCAGGAATTGTTATGGGTATCATGATTATCCCCATGGTGGCATCTTTGGCCGAAGATGCCATGAATGCAGTTCCCCAATTAATGAAGGATGGAGCATTGGGACTAGGTTCCACTAAACTTGAAACGACGTTTAAAGTCATAATTCCAGCCTCTATGTCAGGAATTATAGCGGCAATTGTATTGGCCCTTTCAAGAGCCATTGGCGAGACCATGATTGTCACAATCGCAAGTGGAAGCTCTAAAGCCTTTAGTCTTGATATTACTCAATCAATGCAAACCATGACTGCATATATTGTTGAATTCACCAGTGGTGATGCTGGGAGTGGAACCATTGGTTACTACAGTTTATTTGCTGTTGGCCTGATTTTATTCCTGTTTACGCTGATTATCAATTTAATTGCCCAGCATATGGTAAGAAAATATCGAGAGGTCTACTAATGATAACTAACGATAAAGGTTTAAGTCGGGGAAAAAAATTTGATTTAGTCAATACAAATAGAATCAATGAGGAAGGGAAAAAATTTACCATCAATAAAAACAGAATTCGTTGGAGAATTCGCTTAAGTTATTTAGCTGAGAAATTATTTTCCTTATCGACTATTTTGGTTTTGATTGTTCTGGGAATTTTGATTTACCAGATCATTACCAAGAGTATTGGATGGCTTGATTTGCAGTTTTTAACCAGCAATTTATCAATCTTTCCTCAACAAGCTGGGAT
>JAAZGI010000407.1 GCA_012511315.1 Clostridium sp. | reverse complement strand
TAAAGTAATTGGGACGATGAATTAAAGCTACGTTTAGAAAATCCTTTCTCGGC
The DNA here is from genome assembly GCA_012511315.1 of Clostridium sp. Lineage (GTDB taxonomy): Bacteria > Bacillota > Clostridia > Clostridiales > Clostridiaceae > JG1575. Next base: position 4,233 of record JAAZGI010000407.1, on the reverse strand, counting down.
TCAGGCAATAAAGCCTCTAAATCAAAGAGTTCTTCCTTGAAATGAATGCCTTGATAATGATCATGATCATCGGCGATTCCCTTAAAGATGAGGGGTAGTCCTTCCGGTTGATAACTCGCTCCATCTAATAGTCGCACATTATAATTCTCCAGTTTTTTATAAAGAACAGAACGATTCAAACTTTGATAGCCTGATAAGGTTCGTTGTAAGTTTTCATGATTTCCTGAAACAAACAATTTGATCAAGCCTTTGTCCAATCCGGAAACCAGCTTTAAAAAAGCCTCCCCATCATCGGAAAAACTATGGACCATATCCCCAGTCATGCAAAGGACATCTGGGTCCAGTGCCATAATCTGCCGAGCCAGCTTCTCATTATCCTTGCCAAATAAAGCACCATGTAAATCAGAGATATGAACGATGCGATACCCCTCTAATTCTTCTGGTAAATCGGGATAAAATAACGGTGTGATTCTATTACGCAGCACCTTGGTCTGATAGACATGATAGCCGACCAAGGAAAGTAATCCAGCCGTTTTAAATAGAATCTTTCCTAGTTTATTAGCCATGTGGATTTGTCTCCTTTATACGAATTCTCATTTACAAAGTCTCATTTTTAACGAAGCTATTAAACGAGATTATTTTGATTTGATAGGATTTCATTTTTCCAAGTCTCTGGAACCCAAATTTAACCTTACACATTGGGGCCAGTGATTAAAAGAACTCCTTCATATTATACTCTCTTTCAAATCATTTTTCCCCAATTCTTCGCAAGGTTTTAACAAACAAAATAACAAACAGTTTTCATAATAAAAACTCCTGCCGGTCACGGAAGCACCATAACCAGCAGGAGTTTTTAAGAGCTACTTTTATTACAATATCCAGCAAAATCTTCCAATCAGATTCATGATCTAGACAAGCTTTAAAAGCTAGCGCTTTCTTTGATCTTATTGTTTTTTCATCTCTTGAGATTTTCTATCTCATTAACTTCTTGATCTCATCGACCTTATTCAATTCTTCCCAGGGAAGATGTAAGTCTGTTCGACCAAAATGACCATAGGCAGCAATTTGACGATAAATGGGACGTTGGAGATCTAAATTGTTAATGATTGCACCGGGTCTTAGGTCAAAGACTTTAGAGACAATGTCTATGATACGCTCATCTGCAATTTTTCCTGTTCCAAAGGTATCGACTTCAATGGAGACTGGTTTGGCAACACCAATGGCATAGGCCAATGCAATTTCTAATTTGTCAGCTGCACCTGCTGCAACTAAGTTTTTAGCTACCCAGCGCGCCGCATAGGCTCCTGATCGGTCTACCTTGGTTGGATCCTTACCGGAGAATGCACCGCCACCATGGCGGCCATAGCCTCCGTAGGTATCAACGATGATTTTACGTCCAGTCAATCCTGAGTCCGCCCCAGGACCACCTTGAACGAAGCGTCCAGTTGGGTTGATTAAATAACGAGTTTCATCATCTAGTAGCTCAGCGGGAACAATCGGTTCAATCACATACTTTATAACATCTTCATTAATCTGTTCCCATGTCACTTCTGGAGCATGTTGAGTCGACACTACAATCGTATCAATTCGGACTGGTTTATCGCCCATATATTCTACCGTTACCTGGGTTTTTCCATCGGGCCGTAAATAGGCCATGGTTCCGTCTTTTCGCACATCGGCTAATTTTTTAGCTAGCCGGTGGGACAAATGAATCGACATTGGCATATAGCTGACTGTTTCATTAGTTGCAAAACCAAACATCATTCCTTGATCGCCAGCTCCAAAGGTTTCCTCGAAGCTCTTAGAGGCCACTCCTCGCTTTTCTAAGGCATTATCAACGCCCATAGCGATATCAGGGCTCTGCTCGTTAATTGACGTTAAAACGGCACAGGTGTCGGCATCAAAGCCATACTTGGCTCGAACATAACCAATTTCAGTCACAGTCTGACGAACTATCCTTGGTATGTCCACATAACAGTCTGTAGTGATCTCACCCATAACTAAAATCAGACCAGTGGAAGCACAGGTCTCACAGGCAACTCTAGCATCAGGATCTTGAGCTAAAATAGCATCTAAGACTGCATCAGAAATCTGATCGCAAACTTTATCAGGATGCCCTTCAGTCACAGACTCCGATGTAAATAATTTTTTCATTAGTTTCCTCCTTGAATCGCTTTAAACCTTTTATTTAAAGCATAAAAAAATAACCTCTTGCGCGACGACAGAAGGTTATTCCTCAGAATACTTCTCTCATCTTGCGCAGCCGCGCAGGAATTGGCACCGTACATAATTGCCGGTTGCCGGGTTTCACAGGGCCTTTTTTCCCTCCACCTCTCTTGATAAGAGTAACTATTAAATTATTGAATTGGTGGAGGTGAGTGGATTTGAACCACTGAAGTCTGAGACAACAGATTTACAGTCTGCCCCCTTTGGCCACTTGGGTACACCTCCGGAGCTGGTGGTCAGAATCGAACTGACAACCTGCTGATTACAAATCAGCTGCTCTACCATTGAGCCACACCAGCATGTGCCGATTGAAATCGGCGTATTCAGTTTAAAATGGTGGAGGTGAGTGGATTTGAACCACTGAAGTCTGAGACAACAGATTTACAGTCTGCCCCCTTTGGCCACTTGGGTACACCTCCATAATTAAACTGACAAAACTTATTATATATTGAAACCGCTCCCAGTTTCAAGCCTTTTTTGCAATAAATCAATAATTAATTGAAATATATCGGATTTAAGGCCTGTTCAACGCTTTTTCAAGGCTTATTTTTCTTTCTCCATAGTAATTGTAACAGACTTTAGTCCTCACTTGCTAAAATAAACATTAAAATTTTTATAAATCCGATTTGTTCTCAATCCCCTCTTAGTTCCTTTAGTTTAAATCTCGAGTATAAATGGTCATGGCAAGTACCATTAGTAAATATCCAATGCCAAAGAAAACCCCTAGCAAGGATTCGTGTCGCACAAACAGCCATGCTGCCAGTGCCGTGACAAACACTTTGAGAAAATGGATCCCAATCGTGACAAAGGCGCTACCATTTTTTACAAACACATAATTAGCACTAAAAGCCATTAGGGCTACCCCTGCTACAGCCAAAAGGCCACCTGAAAAAAGGGCCAACATAGCTGCGGCTCCTTTAATCAAATAGGCTATTCCACTAAGTGGTAATAAAACGAATCCAGCAAGTTTGAACAATCGTTTAAGTAGTTTTATTAAATCAGCTGTCATCTCCGCTCTCCCATCAATTGATCTGAATTATTTGATTTTAAACCACTTATTCACCATCAATCTCATATTACAGGTTCCTAGGGCCGCACATGTCCTCTCCCTTTTGCCGATTCTTTTCAGGCCAAAAGAAAAACAGCTATTTTATGAGCCTTTACTTGGTTCCAAATAAACGGTCACCAGCATCCCCAAGACCAGGAATAATATAAGCCTGTTCATTGAGCCGTTCATCAATGGCTGCAAGATAAATATCCACATCAGGATGAGCATCTTGAAGTGCTTTAATCCCCTCAGGTGCTGAGATAATGCCTACAAAGCGGATGGAAGTTGCTCCACGGCGTTTTAATAAAGTAACGGCGTCAATGGCTGATCCTCCCGTTGCAAGCATCGGGTCCACTAAAATAATATCTCTTTCATGGATATCCTGAGGTAATTTGCAGAAATATTCCACCGGCTGCATGGTGGTTTCATCACGGTAAATTCCAATGTGACCAACCTTGGCTGCCGGAATTAATTTTCGGATTCCTTCAACCATACCCAGTCCCGCTCTTAAGATAGGAACGATAGCTAACTTCTTACCAGCTAAAACTTGACACTTGGCAGGTCCCATCGGTGTGTCCACAATGACTTCTTCTGTACTAATATTCCGAGTAACTTCATAGGCCATAAGCATGGCAATTTCCTCGATAATCTCGCGAAATTCCTTTGAACCGGTGTTTTTGTTCCTAATGATTGCCAACTTATGTTGAATCAAAGGATGTTTAATTTCTGTAACTTTACTCATTCTTTCTTTCCTCCATACAAATGGTATTTGGAAAACAAAAGGGCTTTCGCTTCCAATCGTCTCGTTTTCTATATTATTATATATCAAATTCACTGGTTATTTCAGTGCTTTCTAAAAGGAATTCAATTTTTAATCCTTTATCCGAAAAATTCACATCCCAAATCCAGCAATTCTTACCTTCAATTTCACCTTATATTTTCAATCCAACTTTAACTTC
>JAAZGI010000406.1 GCA_012511315.1 Clostridium sp. | reverse complement strand
TACGAAAAAAGCAGTAAAAGATTAGAAGACAAGACCCGGCGTGCTAAAAAAATTGCCGAAAGAAGTCAGAGTGCTCGAAAAACGTATGAATCAGTGGAAAATTGCTTTAAACTTGTTTTCAGATGGTTTAGTTCATCGGTCGACAGATTTTTATTTAGTCGTAAACACGATAAGATTATTTCACTTATTTTAGCAGGAGGCTTGTATATGATGCTAAACTTTAGCAACACTGGTCAGCTAGCTTTAGATTCAACTTATACAATTAAAAACCATCCAGTTACTTTAAATGCTGATTTAGATGTTTATGAAGTTACAGGCTTTGATAAAACCGTCGATGTTAGTTTAACAGGAAGAACCGCCAGTGATGTAAATGCAGCAAAAAGTCAATCAAATACAAAAGTTATTTTGGATTTGTCTGGACTTCAAACAGGCGAGCACACCGTAAAATTTACAACCGACAACTTTTCAAGTCGAGTTAATGTCACAACTAAACCTGATAGTGCAACAATTAGAATCAGAAAAAAAGAAACAACAAAGTTTTCTTTAAGTCATGATTATTTAAATTTAAACAAAATGGATGAAAAATATTATCCAGGAGAACCAGAATTTGAATCAACAGAAGTTTTAGTTAGAGCTTCCGCAAAAACGACAGAGTCAATTGCCTTTGTAAAAGCCTTGATTGATGTTAAAGATGCAACCGAAACCTTTACAACTGAAGCTCCGCTATATGCTTACAACATTAATGGCGAAAAAGTCGATGTTGATTTAATTCCAAAAATTGTTAAGGTTACGGTGCCAATTACGTCACCTAAAAAAACGGTAGCAATTAGAGTAGTACCAAGGGGCGAAATTCCAGGTGATCGAAGTATTGACAGTATTACCTTAGATCACTCTTCAATTGAATTATTTGGAAATCAAGCAGTCTTAGATAGCACCAATGAAATTAGAGTTAATATTGATGCTTCTCAAATAGATAAAGATTTAAAAATTTATGAAAATATTGTATTGCCAAGTGGACTCAGACAAGCAAGTATTGCTAAAGTAAATTTAGATATTAAACTTGGACCTAAGGTTTCAAAGGTCTTAAAGAAATTGCCCGTGGCATTTGAAAACAACGTTGGGGGTTATAAAACAAGATTACAAGATCCAGAGCAAGCCGAAATAGATGTAACCATTTATGGGACAGCAAAAAGGCTTGAGGAAATAACCGAAGAGAATTTTGGTCGGGTCTACTTTGATATGGCAGGAGTCCAACCAGGCGATGTTTCACTACCATTGTTGGTAGAAATAGACAATTATTTTATTACGTATAAATTAGAGTTTGATGAAATCAATATGGAAGTGGTGGAAAACTAATGATGAAGTATTTTGGAACTGATGGGATTCGTGGAAGAGCAAATGAAAAATTAACTCCAGAAATGGCTTATAAAGTTGGCAGGTATCTGGGTTATGAGTTAGCTAAAAAAAGTGGCGATAAATTTCTAATTGGCCGCGATCCAAGAAAGTCTGGACAAATGTTAGAAGCAGCACTTGTAAGTGGACTTTGTGCTTCAGGGTGTGATGTTGACTTAGTTGGAGTAGTAGTAACTCCACTCGTATCATTTTTACTTGAAAATAACGGTTATGT
>JAAZGI010000405.1 GCA_012511315.1 Clostridium sp. | reverse complement strand
TTTGTAGCAGGACTGCGCTTAATTGACGGCATGATCAAACCCAATGAAATGGCTTTGTTAATCGGGGTGGAAGTCTTCTCTAAGATGTTAGACTTTACCGACCGCAATACAGCCATTTTATTTGGTGATGGAGCCGGGGCTGTTTTACTAGAACACACTGAAAAAGCCACCCACTTTTCTTCAGGGACCCGAGGCAATAAAAAGGCCTTAAACCATGGCTACGAAAAAGAAAGTCTGTCCATGGAGGGCAGAGAGGTTTATAAATTTGGTGTCACCACCATGGAAACAGAAATAAAAAACTTTTTACATCGACTGGATATGAAAGTAGGCGACATTGATTTATTTATTACCCATCAAGCCAATATTAGAATGCTGGACAGTATTGCCAAATCCCTAGGGGTTTCAAAAGACCAGGTGCCTTCAAATATTGCAGAGGTTGGTAATATTTCAGCAGCTAGTATTCCCGTGCTCTTGGATCAGATGAATCAAAAGGGTCAGTTAAAAACTGGCGATCAATTGATGATTTCAGGTTTTGGGGCTGGCTTGACTTGGGTCTTAGCCCAAATGGAATGGTAGGAGGCAATATGAACTTAGATAAAATATTAGGCATCAAGTATCCCATCATTCAAGGGGGCATGGCAAACATCACCGATGGTAAGTTTGCAGCTACTGTGTCGGAAGCTGGAGCTTTAGGCGTCATTGGCGCTGCCAGCATGAATGGTGAGAGGCTGCGCCGGGAAATTAGAATTTGTAAATCTCTCACCCAAAAACCTTTTGCGGTGAACTTAATGCTGTTAAATCCTTATACCGAGGAGATGGCAAAAATCGTCATCGAGGAAGAGGTTCCCATTGTGATTACGGGAGCTGGTAATCCATCCAAATATGTTGACGACTGGCACAAGGCTAAGATTAAAATCTTTCCGGTGGTTGCCAATCCAACCTTGGCCATTCGCTTGGAAAAGCAGGGCGTGGATGGAATCATTGCTGAAGGCAATGAGGCTGGTGGTCACATTGGCGAGATGACTTCTATGACCTTGATTCTACAAACTTGCGACAAGGTCAAGATTCCAGTGATTGCAGCTGGGGGAATTGCCTCCGGCAAGCAGATGCTGGCGGCAGAAGTTCTTGGCGCCTGTGGCGTTCAAATCGGAACTTTATTTTTAGGTTCTGAAGAATGTCCCATTCATTCAAATTACAAAGATTTACTTGTGAACTCCAGATATAACAAGGTTACTGTCATTGGCAGAACCGCTGGATTACCCATCCGGCTCTTGCGAAATGATATGACTAATAATTACTTGCGAGAAGAAAAAGCTGGCAAGGATAAGATGGAGCTAGAACACTACACCTTGGGTGCCATGAAAAAAGCGGTGGAGTCAGGGGATCTAGTCAATGGATCTTTTATGGCTGGACTAACCGTTACCCAAATTGAAGATATTAAACCGGTTAAGGAAATACTAGACACACTGATGGAAGAGTACCATCAGGAAATCGAGAAAATACATGCTAAATTTTAAAATTAAGAAAAAAGAAATTGAAAAACCTATTATTCAGGGCGCCATGGGGGTTGGTATCTCTTTGGGTGAGCTCAGTGGGGCTGTGGCCAAAGAAGGTGCCATGGGAACCATTTCCATGGTAGGGATTGGTTACAAGGAAGCAGATTACTATAATAACCCCTTGCAAGCTAATCAAAGAGCCTTTCGAAAAGAACTGGCAAAAGCAAGAGACATAGCTGGGGGCAAAGGCTTAATCGGTGCCAACATTATGGTGGTTTTAACGGACTATGAGGGCTTAGTCAAAGAAGCGGTGGCTCAAAAAGTGGACTATATTGTCTCGGGAGCTGGTTTGCCTTTAAATCTAACGGAACTGGTAGAGGATGAGGATATCCTTTTAGCCCCTATTGTATCCAGCGCCAGGGCTTTAAAACTCATCAATCGAGTGTGGCAAAAAAAGCACAACCGTTTGCCTGACTTTGTGGTCTTAGAAGGCAGTGGAGCCGGCGGTCATTTGGGCTTTAAGCGAGACGAAATAGAAAAGGGCAAGAGCCTAGAAGAGTTAACGAAAGACGTAGTTGAATATTTAGAAGAGGTCAAACAAGCAACGGGTCAAACCATTCCTTTGTTTGTGGCAGGTTCTGTCTATGATGGATCGGATTTGAAGAAGTATCGAGATCTTGGAGCCACAGGTCTACAAATTGGTAGTCGCTTTATTGGTACCTTTGAATGCGATGCCGATGAACGCTTTAAAAACTTTGTCATCGACTCCAAGGAAGAAGATTTGGTGATTATCCAAAGTCCAGTGGGGATTTTAGGTCGTGCCATTAACAATCAGTTTTTAAAAGAAATTGCCTTAGAGCGTAGACCGTCGG
>JAAZGI010000404.1 GCA_012511315.1 Clostridium sp. | reverse complement strand
GTGGTATCAGCTGGAGAAGACTCCATTGAACTATGTGGTGGAACCCACGTAGGCAATACAGGGCAAATTGGTTTATTTAAGATCACCGCAGAATCGGGCATTGCCTCTGGTATTCGCCGGATTGAAGCGGTTACTGGCCTAAATGCCATTCGCTACATTCGTAATGAAGAGCGAATCCTTCAGGAAGCTTCTGAGGTTTTAAAAACCAATCCCCATGATTTAGTACGCCGCTCCATGAAGTTGGCTGAAAACCTAAAAGATAAGGATCGGGAGATTGCGGAAATTAATAAAACCATGGCTTCAGGTAGCTTGGATCATATCTTAAATAACGTGAAAGAAGTCAATGGCATTAAAGTAGTCTCTGGAGTGGTGGATAACATGAATGGGGCTGATTTGCGCGATCTGACAGAAAAGGCCTTAGACCGCTTAACTTCAGGCGTATCCGTCATGGCTTCAAAAAGTGACGATAAAGTCTCTTTCTGTGTCATGGTGTCCAAGGACTTGGCTGGCAAAACAGCTCATGCTGGTAAATTAATCGGTCAAATTGCCCAAGTAGCCGATGGCAAAGGTGGCGGACGACCTGACATGGCTCAAGCTGGTGGCAAGTCCCCAGAAAAGGCTCAAGAGGCTGTAGATACCATTTTTGAGCTTCTTTAATCTTAGATAAAACCAGATATTTAATTCGGTTCACATAAACTTAACACCCCCTTTGCCCCTTATTCCATGGATAATCGCTCATACCCTATACATTTAGGTGTAAAAAGATTATAATGAGATGTAAGGTTAGTCGAAGGGGGTGGAACTTTTTTAAGTTACGCTATGGAAAAGAAAGATAATTTACAACACACCATGCAGTTCGAGGATTTTCATAAAGACAAAGGGCTTCTCACCAAAGAGATTTTAACAGAGGTCTATTCATCGTTGTCAGAAAAAGGTTATAATCCCGTTAATCAAATGGTGGGTTACTTGATTTCCGGAGACCCTACTTACATTACGAATTATAATGGAGCCAGGGCACTGATCCGAAAACTAGAACGAGACGAAATTTTGGAAGAAGTTTTAAGAACTTACCTGGATATTGACTAAGTGTTAAGGGTGCCAAAAAGAAACTGGCACCCTTAATTTCGTTAAAAAGAGCCTTAACCACAACAATGAACCCATAATTTTTCAGCATCCTCCCAGATAAGAAGTTTGGATATTTCTTGGCAATAACCAACAAGTACGGTGGGAATAACCCATAAAATTTGGTAATACCAAGAGAAATATCGAGGGAGCCTAGGAAATGCCATGAGTATCAAGGGAATCTGTGACTAGCACGGACACCTTTGAAAAAAGGGATGCCAAGGGTAGCGCTGAAAAAACAGAATAATATAATCACTAAAAAAGAGGTTTTCAAATGAGGATATTAAGCCTTGATGTCGGCGATCGCCGCATCGGAGTTGCCGTATCAGACCCCAGTTGCTTTATCGCCACTGGACTAGGCGTTATTAAACGCAACGGCTCACCAGAAGATAATATTAAAGCCATCAACGAAGTGCTGGCCTATATTGAAAAATACGATGTCAAACTATTAGTTGCTGGACTACCCAAAAATATGGATGGCAGCATCGGTTTTCAAGCCAATAAGGTTTTAAAATTTATCGCTGAACTTGAGAAAGTTTGGGATGGTGAAATCATAACCTGGGACGAACGCTTAACTACTTTTAGCGCCCATGAAGTGATGGCTCAAAAGAAAACCAAAATTAAGAAACGCAAACAAGATGTCGACAAGATAGCAGCTTGCTTTATACTGCAGGGCTATCTTGACTCCATAGATTTTAAAGAGCGAAAAAACAAATCTAATTAAGCGAGCAGATTTAGAAAAGAGAATTAGATAAGGCAATTAAGAAGTAAACAACAGCCCAGAGCTGTAGACAATAAAACAAAAAGAAACGAGGTGAAGTTAATATGGAAAACGTAGTGGATCTAATCGTGTTAACCGATGAAGACGGAAATGAATTTGAGGTAGAAGTGATTGACCGAGTGGAAGTGGAAGGAAATGAATATTTCATCGTCCGCCCTGTGGAAGAAGAAGAAGTATACACTGCACTGCGCGTTGAAATCGATGAAAACGGCGAAGAAATGTTTGCAACCGTTGATAGCGATGAGGAAATGGAAGCAGTGGAAGAAGCCTTTAGTTTGGCTTTAATGGATGAGGATAAATATTAATGAAAACCAATGAAAGCGGTTACGTAGATACACTGAAAACAATGCTTCGAGAAGGTGGCCTAAAATTGACGCCTCAGCGTCTGGCTGTACTGGATGTATTTGTCCGAGAAGAAGGCGAGCATCTAACCATCGAAGAGATCTATGAAAAAGTGAAGGAAGTAAAATCCGAGACTGGCATCGCCACTGTCTACCGGACCATCCTACTTTTTGAAGAACTTGGCATTGTAAAAAAATTAGATTTAAATGACGGAATTTACCGATACGAATTAAACCACGACGAAGAAGCCCATGGTCACCACCATCTGGTTTGTTCTGCTTGTGGGAAAGTGGAAGAAGTTAAAGATGATTTATTAGACTCTGTGGAGCAGATCATCGAACACGACTACAAATTCCGTATAAAGGACCATTCGCTTAAATTTTATGGATTATGCAGTGACTGCTATCAGAATGAAAGCGAGGAAACAAATGAACGAAAACAAGAATCAGAATAACCAACAAAATAATCAAAACAATTCAAATAATAATCAAGCAAATAATAACAATCGGAATACAAATCAAAACAATCAGGCAGCCAAGAAGAACAATTACAGGGGTGCCAAGAGACCAAGAAACCAGTATGGTGAAACCATCCAAACGGATAAGAATCAATCAGCTGGTCAAGAGTCAACAGCTCAAGGTAATGCACCGTCAAGGCAGAATCAGCCAAGAAATCAGCAGCCGAGAAATCAAGAGTCAAGACCTCAAGGGGATTCAAGAACACAGCAGAATCAGCCAAAGAATCAAGAGCCAAGAAATCAAGGGGATTCAAGAACACGGCAGAATCAACCGAGAAATCAAGAGCCAAGACCTCAGGGAGATTCAAGAACACAACAGAATCAACCAAGGAATCAGCAACCAAAAGCTCAGGCAGAGGCGAAACCACGGCAAAATCAGCCAAGGAATCAGCAGCCAAGAGCTCAGGAACAAGAGCCGAGGGAAGGCAAGATTCAGAGCGCTGTTAAAAAGGCCGTTCGGCCAAGACGGCAAAAACCGAATAATCAAAATGCTAATAAACCGGCAGATAATGGAGCAACCAATAATGCTTCTAACAATCAGCCAAGACCGGAGACTCAGGCTAAAACTGTACCGGCAAAAGGTAGAAATAAACCAGCGGTACCAGGCCAAGCAACCCGTCGAAGCGATACCAATCGCCGTCCCAACCAGAACCGGCCAAGACCGGGCTCTTGGAATCGTCCAAGACCAGAACCTCAGATTAACTTCACCCAGACAAACTCCAACGATAAAGATATCGTTCGGATTATGCCTTTAGGTGGTATTGAGGAAATCGGGAAAAACATGACAGCCATTGAATATCGCGATGAAATCATTGTGATTGACTGTGGATTAAAGTTCCCAGAAGATGAAATGCTGGGTATTGATAGTGTTATTCCAGACACTACCTTCCTGGAGAACAATAAAGATAAGATCAAGGGCTTCTTCATTACCCATGGTCATGAAGACCATATTGGTGCCTTGCCACATATTTTGAAAAAGATTAATGTGCCAGTTTACAGTACCAAGCTCACCTTGGGTTTGATTGAAAACAAACTTCGTGAACACAACATTGCTAATAAAGTGAAACTTGTTACGGTGAAACCCCGTGATGTGATTCGCTTTAGCCATGTGAGTGTTGAATTTATAAAAACCAATCACTCCATTGCCGATGCTTCTGCCTTAGCCATCCATACAGGAGCTGGCGTTTTGGTTCACACCGGAGACTTTAAGGTGGACTTAACCCCAGTAGCTGGCGATACCATTGATTTGGCTCGCTTTGCTAGTTTGGGCGAAGAAGGCGTATTAGCTTTAATGTCCGACTCAACCAACGCTGAGCGTCCTGGCTATACGGAATCAGAAAGTACAGTGGGCGAGAACTTTGATAAGCTCTTTGCCAAAGCTCAGGGTCGTATCTTAGTAGCTACCTTCTCCTCCAACATCGACCGCATTCAGCAGGTTGTAGGATCTGCCCGTAAGACTGGCCGTAAGGTTGTTATTAATGGTCGCTCCATGGAGAATAATGTGAATGTTGCCCGAGAGTTGGGTTACCTTGAGATTGAAGAGGAAAACATCGTACCGGTTAATGATATGCGCCGCTATCGTGATGACCAGCTGGTTATTATGACCACTGGTAGCCAGGGAGAACCCATGGCAGCCTTGTCCCGTATGGCACTGGGCGAACATCGTCAGATTCGGATTCAACCGAATGATACCGTAATTTTCTCCTCTCATCCGATTCCAGGCAACGAAAAAGGCATCTTTAAGACCATTGACCTCCTCTATAAACTAGGGGCCGACGTGATCTATGATTCCAAAGAAGATGTCCATGTATCCGGTCATGCTTGTCAAGAAGAGCTTAAGCTCATCATGGCATTAACCAAGCCCAAGTACTTTGTTCCAGTTCACGGTGAGTTCCGCATGTTAAAAACCCATGCTGAATTAGCTAAACAAATGGGACTCCAAAGCAAGGATATTTTAATCCCTGAATTGGGTGATATCATTGAATTATCCCAAGAAAAAGTTCGTAAGAACGGTAAAGTACAGTTTGGTAGCGTCCTCGTTGATGGACTGGGAGTAGGCGATGTAGGTAGCGTAGTGCTACGGGATCGTAAGCTTCTATCCGAAGACGGAATGGTTACCGTGGTCGTCACCGTGGATTCAGAGTCAGGTTCTGTCATTGCTGGACCAGATTTAATCTCCAGAGGATTTATCTTTGTCAAAGAAGCGGATCATCTCATGGAAGACGCCCGCCGCATTGTTAAAAAGGTCTTAATTGGTGCAGAAGGTACCAAGATGAAGGATGTTGAATTTATTCAAAACCAGATTCGCGAACAATTAAGAAACTTCTTCTACCGCAAGACCAAGCGTAGACCAATGATCATGCCCATTATTATGGACATCTAAAAAGTGATTCTAAGGTCAAGCTGATAATAACAATAATACTAAAATAAAAAACAGCAGACTTTTAAACCATCAAACATTTAAAAGCTGACAAGATTCAATAAGAATGAACGCTAAGAGGGCAACCTTGATACCAGTAGTTCTAAGAGAGACAAGGCAATGGGCAAGGTCCTTAAAGACCAGTGCCCATCACCTTTGTCATCATCTGATGGAACAATCATTGAATCTGTATCAGTTGAGTTTTAGCAACCATTTCTAGAAATGGTTTTAGAAAAGTAGTTCAAGATCAAAGCATTTATATGCATTTAAATAAAGTAAGTTTAAAAAAGAATTGAAATATTACTCAAGTTGGGATATAATAAAGCGTTAAAAAAACGTGATTTTAACTCGGCTTCGAATAAAAATAGATAACAGTTTAAATGAAACAAAAGATGAATCGTTAGATGAATAGTAAGAATTAAATTCAAGATCATGTTTAGAACAGATTGTTCAAAACAAAGAATATAAGATGGATTTCAAATAAGCAGGACTGATAAGCAGAACTGATAAACAGAACTGATAAACAGAACTCATAAATAGAACTGATTAGAAGTGCTCAATAGAAGAGCTTATTTGTAGAGCTAGAAGACGATCTAGAAATAGTAAGTAGTCTAGTAGGAAGAACAGAAGTATTTAAAATGGAATTATGAAGAAGAAATAAGAAGCATCAAAGAGATGATGAATCTGGGAGGAACAACCTATGATCAAAGTACATGAGAAAGCACAAGAACTGGCAGATGCCATGAAAGATAATGAAACCGTCGTGGCTTACCGTGAAGCTGTTAAAAAGCTGGAACAGGATGAGCAGAAAAAACAGATGGTTAAAGATTTCAGAGATTTACAGTTCGCTGCCTATAATGACAAAATGACCAAGGGAGATGTATCCGATGAAACAAGAAAGCAGATGGAAGATTTAGTGTCTGTGATTGCGTTAAACACGGAAGTCTCAGCATACCTAGAAACAGAGCAGAACTTTACCATTCTGTTTAATGACATAATGAAGGTTATCAATGAAGCCATTGGTGTTGACATCATCGGTTAATCAAACAAAATTTTGAAAAATTGGATACCACATACTGCGTATCCAATTTTTGTGTTCAGTAAACACACCGGGAGGACCCTATGTATACAAGAGAAGATATAAGAAACATTGCGATTATTGCCCACGTCGATCACGGTAAGACCACACTAGTAGATGCCTTGCTACGGCAAAGCCATACCTACCGAGCCAATGAAAAGGTCACTGACCGAGTCATGGACTCCAATGATTTAGAAAAAGAACGTGGTATCACGATTCTGTCTAAAAACACATCCGTGCGCTATAAAGATCACACCATCAACATCGTGGATACACCAGGCCATGCCGACTTCGGTGGGGAAGTGGAACGTGTCTTGAAGATGGTTGATTCCGTCCTCCTGGTTGTAGATTCCTATGAAGGTCCTATGCCTCAGACGAAATTCGTTTTGAAAAAGGCATTGGAACTTGGTCATAACCCTATTGTTGTCATCAATAAGATTGACAAAGTGGATGCTCGACCCAATGCGGTCATCAATGAAGTCTTTGACCTTTTCTTGGAATTAGGAGCAACAGACGAACAGTGTGATTTCTCAGTCCTTTACGCCTCAGCTCGGGATGGCTATGCCATGTTTGAGCCCGATGAAAAGGGTGTAGATATGATCCCTGTTCTAGACACCATTTTAGAAAAGGTGAAAGCTCCCCAAGGGGATATCGATGGATCCTTCCAAATGCTAGTGTCCACCTTGGATGCTTCGGAATACATGGGCAAATTAGCCATTGGGAAAATCCAGCGTGGTAGCGTTCGTAAAAACATGAACGTTATGGTGATGAATAAAGATGGCGAACAAACCAGACGGTCTGTTTCCGCCTTGTTTATCAACCAAGGCTTAAAACGAGTGGAAGCTCAAGAAGCGAAACTAGGAGACATTGTCTCCATCGCTGGACTTGGTGATGTTGGAATTGGTGACACGGTAGCCGATGCTTTAAATCCAGAAGCCCTACCTTTTATGCACATTGATGAACCAACCCTTTCCATGAACTTTATGGTTAACGATTCTCCCTTTGCTGGACGGGAAGGCGACTTTGTCACCTCACGCCACCTACGGGAACGCTTATTAAAAGAAGTTGAAACCAATGTCTCCATGCGCGTCAATGAATTGACACCAGATACCTTTGAGGTATCCGGCCGTGGCGAACTCCACCTTTCGATTCTTTTAGAAACCATGCGTCGGGAAGGCTATGAAGTTCAGGTCTCCAAACCATCGGTTATCGTAAAAGAAATTGATGGTAAAAAGATGGAGCCCATGGAGTACCTAACCATTGACGTACCTGAAGAATTTGTGGGTGCGGTGATGGAAAAATTAGGTAGCCGTAAAGCAGAAATGGTTAATATGACCTCCGCTGTGAATGGATACACCCGGTTAGAGTTTAATATTCCAGCTCGAGGCCTCATCGGTTTCCGGTCTGAATTAATGACTGATACCCGCGGGAATGGAATTATGAACCATGTCTTTAAAAACTATGGTCCATTTAAAGGTGAAATTGATGAACGGTCCAGAGGATCTTTGATTGTCTTTGAAACCGGAACAGCCATTGCTTACGGTTTAAATAATGCTCAAGAACGTGGTAGCCTATTCATCGCACCAGGCACAGAAGTGTACTCTGGTATGATCTGTGGCGAAAGTACACGTGGCGAAGACATTGAAGTTAATGTATGTAAGAAAAAGCATTTATCCAATACACGGTCCTCAGGTAATGACGATGCTTTAAAGCTGGTTACACCTCGAGTGATGAGCTTGGAGAACTGCTTGGAATTCATTAACAATGATGAACTAGTAGAAATCACTCCCCATAATATCCGGATGAGAAAACGAATCCTGGATACCACTATG
>JAAZGI010000058.1 GCA_012511315.1 Clostridium sp. | reverse complement strand
GGAGAATATTATGTGGATCGCAACGCCAGCTTAGGCTACCTAGCGCAAAACCTGGATTTAGATTCGGACCATAACATTTATGATGAAACCATTACGGTGTTTCAAAACTTACTGGATATGGAAGCAAAGCTTCAAAATCTTGAAAGCGAAATGACCACAGAGTGGACAGATGATAACAAGGACTGGCATGAGGACATCCAAAACAAATATGCCACCCTTCAAGACCTTTACGTGGTCCGCGGAGGACAAACTTTTCGAGCCCAGATAAACCGAGTTTTAACAGGTCTTGGGATTCCTGAGTCAGATTGGGAAAAACCTATTCATGTCCTGTCTGGCGGTGAAAAAACGAGAGTGGCTTTAGCCAAGCTCCTTTTAAGTGAGCCTTCAATCATATTGATGGATGAGCCCACCAACCATTTGGATTTAGCAGCCACGGAGTGGTTAGAAGATTTTTTAAAAGGCTATAAAGGAACTCTTTTAGTGATTTCTCATGACCGCTATTTCCTCGATGCAGTAACCGACCACACCTATTTAATGGTCCATGGTGAGGTACTCACCTATAAAGCACCCTATAGTGGTTATTTGGAACTGCATAAAAAAGCTTATGAAGTACGACTTAAAGCGTGGTCAACCCAGCAAGATGAAATCAAGCGCCAAGAAGCCATCATTGAAAAATATAAACAGTTTAACCGGGAAAAATCAATTCGAGCAGCAGAATCTCGTCAACGTAAATTAGATAAAATTGATCGCATCGAGGCACCTAAAAAGCAGAGTCGAGCAGCTGGCATTCAATTTAAGGCCGGTTATGAGTCCGGTAATGATGTTTTAAACACAGTGGGACTAACAAAATCCTTTGATGATCGAACTCTGTTTTCGGATATTAGCTTTATGATAAAAAAAGGTGATAAAATCGCCTTGATTGGTGATAACGGTCGGGGGAAAACCACCTTGTTCAATATTATTCGCCAACGAATTCAACCAGATCAAGGTTACACTGTATTAGGCCGTAATGTTTCTCTTGGCTATTATGATCAGGAACAAGCTGATTTGGATCCCAATAAAACAGTCATGGATGAAGTCTGGGACGACTTCCCCGAACTTACCACGACAGAGTTGCGAACGGCTCTAGGCAGCTTCTTATTTCGGGGCGACGATGTGTTTAAAGAAGTGGGTCTCCTCTCAGGTGGAGAAAAATGCCGAATCAATCTTCTTAAACTTATGCTGCGAGAAGATAACTTTCTCCTCTTGGATGAGCCCACCAACCACTTGGACATTCCGTCACGAGAAGCTTTAGAAGATTCACTCATGGATTATGATGGCACACTTTTCGTCATCTCCCATGACCGTTACTTCTTAAACAAGGTCATTGAGCGAATCTATGAATTAAAGGCTGATTCCATGAAAGAATATCTCGGAAACTACAGCTATTATGCTGAAAAAAGAGAATTGCCTGAAAAGACGCAAGCAGAAAAAACGGTGCCAGCAAACTCTGAAGTGGAACGATCTCGCCGCAAAGTAAGTCAACGTGAGGAGCGCAAGGCCAGAGTTCGGCTCCGTGAAGTTGAAGATGAAGTGGAAATTCAAGAAGCCCATTTAGAAGATTTAACGGCCAGTCTAGCTGACTCAAAAGTTTATATGGATCCTCAGCGAATGAAGCAGGTCAATCATGACATTCACAAAACCCAAGTCACCCTCCAAAAACTAATGACCGAATGGGAAGAGCTTTTGGCAATTACAGAGGAATCTTAATAATAAATACTCCCAGCCTTCAATAAATTCTGGGGGTATTTTTTATTAAGCTCTAGATCCACAAAGTTTTCAGATACTGAATCACGTGCATTCCTGTAACAAACAAAAAGTACCGGCCTAAAAATGACTTTATTTTTAGGCCGGTGTGTTAAAAATTTAAAAGGGTCTTTCGTTTATTTTTGTGTTTCTCTCAACATGTTCATGAAAGATTCAACGGGTTGATCTCCAACAAAGTCTTGGCCGTCATTGAATACAATCTTTGGAACCGAAGAAACATTAAACTTCTCGGATAATTCTGGGAATAAGTTGGCATCTATCATTTCAGCTTTAATATTGCTATTTTCCATAGCTAATCGATGAGCCTTGGACACTGCACCTGGGCAATGTGGGCAACCCAAGGTTACAAAGACCTTCATGTTAATATCTTTTTTAAAGCCAGCTATTTCTGAAGTAATTTCTTCAGGTAGTGGTTCCTTTACGCCTGACACTGCCATCAAGGCATAGATAAATGAATTAATCTCATGTCCGCCGGGCAGACCATAAAACTGAATTCCATGATCTTTGCCTTCAGAATCCAGAACGGCAAATCCAGGAGCCCTAACAATTCCAAGCTTTTCTGCTTTCTCTGCAGCCTCTGGTAACTTGTTAACCGATACTTTAATTCGTTGATCCATAGCTGAAACTTCATTTAAGAAGTCTTCCACTTCTTGAACTACGGGTGCGCCTTCCTCTGTAAACAACTCAATATGAACAGGGTTTTTCATCTCCCCGAAAATTTCTTTTAACTGACCTGTAATTTCCTCATTAAACATTTTACTCATTATATTTCTCCTTTGGTATTGAATGAATCGTAGCTTTGCTAAAACGAGAAGAGATTTAATCATCTCTCGTTTCAACTGCAAACTTAGTATACCATTCAACTAAATAAAATTCAAGTACCGTCCCCGATTTTAGTTTTAAACCTTTTTTTAACAGCGGATTGACCTTCCATTAAATAAAATTTTAAGCAGCCAAGGTTTTGATCACTCGATTAAACCTTTCTAGCCAATTTGAATATCTAGCTTCAATGCCCCTCTTTTTATAGTATAATTTCCTTATAGCCGAATTAACAACGGTAACCAGCCATTTTAGATACAACAACAATACCTAGGAGGTCCCCCTATATGGAGCAACAATATATATGGCAACTTATACTACTGGCCATTTTGATCGGTTTCTCAGCATTTTTTTCCTCTGCAGAAACCGCTCTTACATCTGTCAGCAAGTTACATTTTCGCCATCTAGCCAAACAGAATGTACCCAATGCAGATAAGGTCTTGAAACTACTCAATGAGCCAAATCGCCTTTTGGGTGCAATTTTAGTTGGCAATAATATTGTTAATATCGGGGCTTCCGCTTTAGCCACTTCGTTAGCCATGGATGTTTTCGGCAGCGCCGGTGTTGGTATCGCCACTGGGAGTATGACCTTGCTGGTCTTAATCTTTGGTGAGATTACTCCAAAATCTTGGGCAGTGCGTAACGCTGTTAAATTCTCCTTATCAATTTCAGGAATCATTCGTTTCCTAATCATAATTACCCATCCCATCGTTGTGTTTTTACTTTTCATAACTAATTTTCTAATTCGCCTAACAGGTGGCGATGCCGAAAACAAAGATGGAATCATTACTCAAGAAGAACTTCGCTCAATGGTTGATTTTAGCCATGAGGAAGGGGTTTTGGAAGGTGATGAGAGGAAAATGATCCATAATGTACTCCAATTTGGTGACCTGCCGATTCGTACTGTCATGACACCTCGGACGGACATGGTAGCCATCAGTGAAACGGCATCCCTTGAAGATTTAGGTGAAGTTTTTCGAAATGAACGCTACTCAAAAATTCCTGTTTACTCAGAAAACATTGATAATATTACTGGTATCATCAATGTAAAAAACTTTGTTTTTTCAACTGTTGACGGACCGCCTCGAAGTTTACTAGATTTCAAAACACCTGCTTTTTTTACTTATGAATTTATGCGAGTCACAGAGCTTTTTCAGGAATTCAGAAAGAAAAGGCTTAGCCTCGCCATTGTTTTAGATGAATATGGCGGAACTGTAGGCGTCGTTACTATGGAAGACCTCATTGAAGAAATTTTTGGGGAATTGGAAGATTCAGCTAGCCAAGAAGGAACGGAATTTATCGTACCAGTAGATGACGGCTATATCGTAGGGGGAAGTACTCGAATTGATGATATTAACGATCAGCTCGGATTAAGAATCCACGGCGAAGAATTTGACAGCATCGCTGGTTTCATAATTTTCGAGTTAGGTTACCTCCCTAAGCAAAGTGAAACTCTTTATTACAATGACCACACTTTTACTATATTAGAGCTAGTTGGGAAACGTATCACTAAAGTTCGAATCGCAAAAACACCCCCTAAGTTGCCTCATCTTATTTAATACAGCAGGTAAATTTTCTTTTAAACCGCTAAGTTTACTTCTTGTTTAAACTACTTGGTTAACTACGCGGTTAAAATTCAAATCAAAATCAAAGGAT
>JAAZGI010000403.1 GCA_012511315.1 Clostridium sp. | reverse complement strand
ATTAAAGGGAGTGGACGTAATCGAGGGGATTTTTTTTTATATGATTGAGCTAGAAAATGGAAGCCGCTTTGATTTAGCAAATTTGGCTGAAACACAAGAACTGGTTGATCCGAGAATCGTGTTAAAGAAATTGGATCAAGAACTGGTTGAACAAGGGGTTCTAAAAAAAGCTAGTTTGGATTATTTTGAAACCACGAAAGAGCATCTCGCTCCAATTTACTATGAGCTCATTCGAGATATTATAGAACATAAAGAATGATTGTGAACCAGGTTAAAAAATGCCAGGATCATCATCGAGAAATCAAAGGATATCAAAATATCAAAGGGTCTATTTTTAAAATATCCCAAGGCAAATCTGGACATCTAGTATCCTTGTTTAAGGGTTTTAGGTGTACTGAGCTTAAGGGCTACTAAATCCTGATTTATGTTCTAAGGTTGATTTTGTAACTGTTTTCTACCCGCTAATCCTAGCGAGATATTCTTTTAGAACCTTTAGGATGATCTCTTCTACCTTAGTGTTCCTGATGGTATTAATAATTATTATTATATAAATGAAAGAGAGTAGGCTGGATGCTATTCAAATAGAAAAAGCTGACAATAAGGCTCATTGAAAAACAACGAAAGGAGGACGTTGAACTTATTTTAAGTTGTTAATGTCTCACTTTTATCTTAGTCTGAGTGACCGTTTTTGAAGAAAATAGTCCAAATATTAAGTTGAAAAAAGTTTACTAAGCGAAAAAGTCATCAACGAGGTAATGAAATGAAAAAAACAAATGTAATATTATATGGTTTAATTATTGTTCTTGGAGCACTACAAGTTTATACCATCACGCAAAATAACAATTTGGAATCAACGCTTAAGCAACTAGAACACAGAATTGGTGACTATGAAGATGGGTTATCAAGAAGTATTAGTGAACTGGATGGAAAACTGGCAGAGACGACAAGTCTCATCTTGAGTAGTAGTTATGAAATGGGGGAGTTCAACCCAGAAACCTTGAAGGTGCCTGTAACTTTTACAGTTCAGCCAAAAACCATGACCGATGAGACTGTGGTATTTTTAAATTTCGATGATGAAAAAATACCAATGGAAAGACAGAACATTGGTTTTGTGCTAACAAAAGATTTTGCAATTGATGAGGCACTATCACCGACCATCATATTAGAGGAGAACGGTATATTACAGGTTCAAGAAAGCGGAAATTTTAAGCTTTATCAGCTTAAAGATCGAATTTTTTCATCCCTTTCCCCGCAGTTTGAAGGGGAAACTGGGTATAAAGCTCAAGAACCCTATGATTTTTATCTAAATGGAAATATAAAAATAAAGTATGACTATTATAGAAATGAAAATGGTTTTAAAGACATCAAGTTCATTGCGACCTTAGATCACGAAGTTGTTAAAACGTATCCCATGGATTTTAGCCACCAAGGATATGTTGAAATCAACGAAAAGTTTAAAATGAAAACCGGCCAGAATCTTATAATCAAAGTAGTGGCCCAGGATGAGTACAATTTTACTTATGAATATGTACTCATTGATTATGTTGCTGGAGAGGATGAAGAGCCTGGAGTTTACTATTTAAATGAAAAAATCATTACTTCCAAAGGTGAAGTCATTTATGACTTTAACGAATTTGAAACCAAGCTCCAGTAACATGGAATGGACTTAATTTCTAATAATAAGAGTTGTCTTAAAATCCTGCATCGAACAAGATGGAGCT
>JAAZGI010000402.1 GCA_012511315.1 Clostridium sp. | reverse complement strand
CTGGTATGACAGATGAACAGGCAAAAAAAGAACTCAAGAAATATGCTGAAAAACAAATCATTGGAATTATTAAAGCACCCTCTGTGGGGCTGGAGGTAGGAGTTTTAAAAGGGGTTTTAAACCGTACCCTAATGCTAGGAGCTGGTACAATGCGTCCGGATCAAGTCATGGGGCAGGGCAATTACTCAGTGATTACTCACCGAACTCGTCGTCCTGGACTACTTTTTAGTGGAGTACCAAAGATGAAGTCGGGGCAATTGGTTTACATTACAGATAAAGAAACGATTTATACCTATAAAGTATATGACCGGTTTAACGTCCATCAATCAGAAACAGACGTAATATATGATGAGGTTTCTGACAAACGTGGCAAGCCAGTGCTCACTTTAGTAACTTGTTTTTCTTTAAATGATCCTGAAGCTCGCGTGATTGTTCATGCGGAATTGGTAAATAGCCAGCCTTATACAGCGGAAGTTTTTGCAGATTTAAAGTAAGGATAAATGTTTAGTGAGAATTTACTAACATAATAGCCAGATGCAAAAAGAAATAAATTAAGAAATAAACTGATTTCCTCAGACTATTGTCTGAGGAAATCAGTTTATTTCTTTAAAGGAGTGGATTGAGGATTGGCCAGCTAAGAAGGTTAATTTAATGAAGTTTTCCACGGTGTTGCCTCCATCCACAGTAAGCTAATATTACTCAGGTTTAAATACTATGCAATGATAATCATAAAACGGGTCTTACAAATTTTTAATTTTGTAAGACCCGTTTGGGTGACCTAAGATTGCTTAGGTAGATTATAAGTTTTTATTGTCTTTATTGTCTTTATTGTTTGGATTATTTGTATTGCTTGGATTATTTGGATAGCTTGGATTGTTTGGTTTGTATGGAGTGTTTGGATTACTTGGATGGCTTGGATCACTTGGATGGTTTGCTTCGGTTTTCATCGATTGAACGTCTTTTTCAAAGTCAGCTTTTTTCTTAGCTTCGGTTTCTTTGAGACGTGCTTTGACTTCTTCCATTTTTGGTTCTGATTCCTTCATTTTGGCATCGGCTTCACTAAGTTTTTTAGCCGCAAAGTCTCGACCGCCTAATCCAAAGGCTAGGGCGAAAGCTAGTGCTCCAGCAGCAACGGTTAACTGGAAGAGGGGAACGAGGAAATTAGTAGCAATGCCTAATTGAGTCAAGGCTGCTAAGACACCAATACCAAAGATAACATATTTGAAGGTAAGCCCTACGAAATGACTATCTCTAAAGTGTTCGTTGATAAATTTCTTGATTAATGTACCAAGTAAGTAGGCACCAATTAAAATCAAGATTGCAGCCAATACCTTAGGAATGTAGGCTAAGATTGCTGTACCAGCTAAATTTAGAATGTCCAACTGGATTACATTAAAAGCCTGCACCAAGAAAATGGCAATAATAACATAGCGAACAACCTGAGAAATGATATTTGCTAGGTTTAATTTGTAAACAGCAGGATCTTCGACTACATCAGCAACTTTTTCTGAAAGTCCTGATCCTTCTAGTAAGGAATAGATAAAGTCAGCAATAATTTTTGCAAGGAAGACTCCGATAATCAGGATAACAATACCTGCAATGATGCGTGGAATCATGAGGAAGATGTTATTCAGCATTGCAACAGCTGGATCTGAAATCACCGAAATGTTTAAAGCATTAAGGGCTGCAATGATAATTGGAATCAAAATTAGAATATAAACGATGTTTGCCAAGGCATCTGAGATATTCATAGAGGATGTTGAGGTTTTCTTAATGCCCAGCTTTTCTTGATAGTCATCAATTCTAATTCGTTTTAGGAAAGCCAACAGTAATTGTTTCACGATTTTAGCTAGGAAGAATCCAACTACTAATATAATAGCGGCTCCCAATAAGTTTGGTATGTAACCAAAAATCTGATTGAGGAATCCTACAATAGGTAAAGTAATGGATGGTAACCCTAACTTATCGAGAATACCGGGAAGGAAGAGTAGAAGAGTTAACACATACCCTAAGCTTCCAAGAGCATTCACCGT
>JAAZGI010000401.1 GCA_012511315.1 Clostridium sp. | reverse complement strand
GGAGTATAGGCTAGAAATTTATATTAAAACTAAAGTACAGCTGTAAAACGGAGTCAGTGATCAATCACTGACTCCGTTTTACTTAAAGGGTTGTATAAATTTTAAATTAGTGAATTAGCGTAATCTAACCTTTTTTTATGTTAGATCTTCAAATACAGGTTCTTGACCACAGGTAATAGGTTCTTTGGAAGGATCGTTATGTTCCATACGGTTGACTAAGAGACGATATTTGACAACTGAGTCTTCTTTGAATTTTTGAATGGAGACAAGGTTATGAGTGTCTTGGCAGTCTTCTGGCAAATTTTTTGCTTGTTCGTTTGCTTCTTCCATGGTGTCAAAAACTTTCTTGTAAATAATCATAGAAACCTCCTTGTGATCTGTGATGATATAATTCAATTATAGCTTATTGATGTGAATAATGTTTTAACATGAAATATCTAAACGGAATATTTTGACTTATTAGACACTATGGTGGTTAGATGTCCTGTCTATTTGTTATTATAAACATATTGAAACCCTAAAAGTAAACGTTTAAAGTAAATATTGAAAGTGAGATGAGTCATTTGATCCGGTTTGTTCAACCAGTAGGTTTTTCGTCAAGATCTATGAATCTCCAAAGTCAAGAAAATGAAGGGCTTTTGCAGGATGAAATTAAAGAAATGATGAAGGTGATTGGTGAATGGCAGGCTGACTTGCTATTGCTAGACATCCACAATCTAAAGGGATTTATAGAAAATCATGTCGAATTGATTCACAAAGCATTAAATATGATTCCCAAGGTTAAAATTATTGCCATAAATACTAACGCTGAACAAAATAATGAAAGCATTACACAAATTAATAATAACTGGCAAGAAGCAGTAGATTTGCCCAACTTAATAATATTACAGGAGTTTGAAACAATTTTTCTAGATGAATTGGGTTTGATCATTCATGGGGGTTCTGTTTTTAGTGAAAAAGAATTCAGCTACTTGCCTAAGTTAGCTGTGCTTGATAACCGTTGGCCCAATTTACTAGTTTTGCCAGAGAATTATTTATTTAGTCTTACAGATAAGGGCAAGATAAGACTTGGTGCTTTTGATTACACAACGATTCACCCATGGCTTGATGAAAAGAGAGATCAATGGGGAGAACAGTCTGACCTACTTTCAGTAAAAACAGCATCTGGAAAAGGCAGTAGCAAAAGTTTATATATTAAAGGTCTGATTAAAAAGGATTGTGTAAGCTGGGAAATTAGCCCCTCTTATGAAAATAAAAAGTAATCAGGCTAAGGTGAACGATAAAATTTAACGGGTTAGTTGGAATCAAACAAGAGACCTATGATATAATAAACTTCGGTGAGTTAGCATCAGAAAAAGTGTTTCTAATAACTGGGAAATATATTAATCCAGGTTTCACCATTTCATACCAGTGTCTGCTAGACACAGGCTTTAATTCTTTAAATATTGAGTTTAAGTTAGGTAAAAACAATGAAGGGATGGGCCTTTAACAACAGTATGGATTACGTAGTAATTGATCTTGAATTTAATAATATGCAAGGTGTTTATCAAAACATGAAGCAATACCTAAACCGGGAAAATTCCTACAAGCGGAGACTGTATCCAAATGAGATTATCCAAATTGGCGCAGTTCGGCTCAATGGAGGTCATACAGTTGGCGAAGGAATGAACCTTATTGTAAAAAACACTTTTTATAAGAATCTTAATCCCTTTATCAGTGAGATGACAGGGGTCACTCAAGAAGATATGGATCAGGGAATTTTGTATCCAGAAGCCATCCATCAGCTAGAAGAATTTTGCCGCGATGCGATTGTTGTGACTTGGGGTGTGTCAGATATCTATGAAATTATTAGGAATTGCCATATGCACCAAACACCAAGAATTATTCTAGGCGAACGGTACTTAGATCTTCAAACGTGGATAGGAAAGCAATTAGCTGGAAATCGAACCCCTAGCTTAAAACATGTTATGGAAGAGTTTGGCGTTGAGGTGGATGATGAAAAACTTCATGATGGATTTTATGATGCTCAATCAACTGCTTTTGTTTTAAAACGAGTGCTAGAGCGCTATGGTAAAGTGGATGGATTGACTCGTTCCCGCGTTTTATTTTCTTCAGATTCAATCTTTATCAATGACATATCCGTTCGTGAGATTCCAGATAAAGAAATAACTACCCATTGTCCTTTGTGTGAAGGACAGATTATTTATGACATATCAATGAATAATGAAAATGGGAAGGTGAGATCACTCTACCATTGCGAAGAATGCAAGAGTTTTTTCTACGAAGATATATCAGTGAAAGAGAATATGTTAGGAGAACGTAAATATTTTAAAAAGATTAAAAAAGTGCCGGAGGATTTCTTCCGCACCATTATCGGTCAACGACAAGCCAGACGAAGCAAGTATTATTAGTGAGTTCGAAACTGCTTAATAATATATAAGGAACTTGTTTAGATGAAATTTATTTTTGGAAAATACACCAAAATGAAAAAAAACGTAGAAGAATTGATTAAAATTTTCAAATCGACTTCAATTTGTGGTAAACTATAACTACCAATGCACAGGGAGATGTCAATGAACATAATGTTTTTTCTCTCACCTAAAAGTGAGACTGTCTATGAAACACTGAATGTGAAATTGCAACATGTTTTAGAGCGGATGAATCACCATCGGCTGACAGCGATTCCAGTCATTGATCAAGAAGGCAGATACATCGGTACGATGACAGAAGGAGATGTGCTCCGAGTTATCCAAGAAAATCCAACCACTTCATATGAAAAAGTAGCAAAATTAAAAGTGAGCCAAATCCCAAGACGGTCAGACCATAAGAGCGTTCGTGTGGATGAAACCCTTAATAGTATTGTTGATTTAACATTGAGGCAAAACTTTGTCCCTGTGGTGGATGATGAGGGAACCTATATTGGTATCGTTAAGCGAGCTGATATTATCGAGTATTTGTATGAGTCCAAGATTAATAAGCCCGTAAGGGCTCTTTAATATAAAGGCTGAGGAAATTCTTCAGCTTTCTTTATCGAAAGATAAATGAAAAGATTTTGGCTGACCGTAAAGTGCGGCTGGCCCAGGAGGGAATTGTAGAATGGAAAATGAAAACAAGAACACTCAGGAAGAGATTTTAACTTCTGAGAATCCGGTAGAAGAGACTGAGGTTGTCGAAACTGAAGTTGCAGAAGCTACCAACGAGGTACAGGCTGAACCTGTAGAAGAAGCAGCAGGAGAAGAAGCTGTATCTGAGCCTGTAGAGGCTCAGGAGACTGAGGAAGGAGAAATGTAGATGGAACAGGGGATGGCAGAAATGACCACCATGAGCATCAAACCCGGCCAGGTAATGGACGGTAAGGTGATTAAGGTTACCCCTGATAACGTGTTCGTTAACATAAATTATATGGCAGACGGCGTTGTTCCAAAGAACGAGTACACAACCGATGCAGATGCAGATCTGATGGAACTAATCAAAGAAGGCGATGACATTAAAGTTTCTGTGATTAAAGTTTCAGATGGAGAAGGTAACGTTCTTTTGTCAAAAAGAAGAGCGGAAGCTGATGCAGCTGTTCAAAACGTTGAGCGTGCTTTAGTTGAAGGAACACCAGTCCTAGCTAAAGTAAACGATGCTGTCAAAGGTGGATTGCGAGTAGAGGTCCTAGGACTTCAGGGCTTTATGCCAGCATCCCTATCATCCGATTCCTATATCCCAGACCTATCTGTTTTGGTGGGTGAGGAAATGGAAGTTCAGGTTATTGAGTTTGACAAAGCAAAGAGAAGAGCTGTTGTTTCCAGAAAAGAGTTGGATCGTGCAGAACGTGCAGTTATGCGTGAAGAAGCACTAAAGACTTTAGTTGAAGGATCAACAGTTGATGGTAAAGTCACAAAACTCATGAACTATGGAGCATTCATTGATGTTGGCGGAATTGAAGGTCTGGCACATATTTCAGACTTGTCCTATGGACGAATCAAACATCCATCAGACATCGTTAATGAAGGCGATGATGTACGGGTAATCATTAAGCAGATCAACCAGAGCTCTGGAAAGATCAGCTTGTCAATGAAAACACCTGAAGCAGATCCATGGAATACCATTGATAAGTACGTGGTAGGTGAGTCCTATCCTGGGACAGTTATGAATATCATCAAGTCAGGAGCTTTCGTTCAGCTTGAGCCTGGTCTTGAAGGATATCTTCATATCTCAGAACTAACAGAAGGCCAAGTTGACTCCGTTGAAGACGTTGTTCAAAAGGGTCAAGAAGTTACCGTTCGGGTTAAAGACTTTAACACGGATACAAAGAAAATGTCCTTGACAATGAGAGAAGGCACCCTCGACCGAGGCGGTTTCTCTGGAGAGCGTTCCCCACGTCGTGACCGGTTTGAGAATGCTGGAGAAGCACGCAAGGAAAGACAGCCAAGACAGAGAAGAGAACGTGCACCAAGAACATCTTCCAACAGAGGAGGCTACACAGAAAAGCGTCAAGTGGATAGAGGCTACCATGATTCAGCCGATAACCTAACACTGGGCGATCTGTTTGGTGATTTGAAGGAAAAGATGAACTTTGGCGAAGAAGACAAATAAATCAAACTGCTAAGCAGATGATAATAAAAAGCGGTGAGCCTGGCTCGCTGCTTTTTTTATTAAGCGGTACAGCCAATTCACTGCTTGTGTTAATATGAAAGAAAAGCTTAACAAAGAAGGAGTCTTTATGAAAAACTTTATTAATCCAGATGAACTAGATCAGTTGGATAATGTAATCCTTATTGATGTCCGCCAAGACCTTCAGGATCCGACCTTCGGTCCAAAGGCATATGCAACAGAACATTTGAATAATGCTTTTTACTTAAGTTTAGAAGAGGATTTGACTGGAGAAATAACTGAAAATACAGGAAGCCATCCATTACCAAGTCAAGATCAAATCAAAAAAAGACTAGAAGAAATGGGGGCCAACAATGAATCTGTATTCGTATTTTATGATGAGGGATCTAATTTTACAGCCCCGCGCGGCTGGTTTATTTTAAAATACTTTGGACTTGAAAAAGTATTTGTTTTAAATGGGGGCTTCCCAGCAGCTGTTAACTATGGTTACAAGATGAGCCAAGAGGTTCCTAAAGCGCAGAAGAGCTATATTGAGTTATCTGCCAATCAGGAATTGTTAGCCTCCTATGATGAAATCGTAAAGTATTCAAAAAAGCCCAATGATGAAATGGTTTTGATTGATTCAAGGAGTGCAGAGCGATATCGTGGAGAGGTAGAACACCTTTATGACAAAGCAGGTCACATCCCCAATGCAGTCAACTATTTTTATGGTGATAACTATACAGATGAAGGCATTAAAAAATCAGATGAAGAATTAAAAGAGCGCTTCTCTGATTTAACGAAAGAGCAGGATATAGTAGTATCTTGTGGTTCAGGCGTCACAGCTTGTGCAAATTACATTATTTTAGACGAAGTTGGTTTTGAGCCAAGGTTATATAATGGTTCCTACAGTCTATGGCTTAAAAAAGGAAATACAGTAGATTAAAGGTGGAGTAAGCATGAGTCGTTATATCGGTATGAGAACCTTCAAAACAGGACTTACCGTTTTTTTGGCAGCCTTAGTGGCTCAATGGATTAATCCAGAGGATCAATTCGTTCTACTATTCACAGCCTTAATAGCTTTAGAAAGTCATGTGGCGTCCTCCTTTCAAATTGGGCTAAAGCGAGTCGCAGCCACAGTGATTGGCTCATTAAGTGCTATTTTTCTATATTACTCTGGACTTCCCTTGCCAGTTGCTGCAGGACTAGCGGTCATGCTTTTAATTATTGTGGCAAATCGTTTGGGCCAGATCGGGTCCATCGGAGTGTCAGGAAGTGTTACGATTTTAGTTCTGCTCAATGGATTTGCAGGGGAAAATCCTTATTTGATTTCTTTAATTCGGATGCGGGACACCTCTATTGCTGTAGTTATTGCTTTGGCAGTAAATTTCCTGGTTTTTCCACCCAAACCATCGAAACGAATTCAAAACCAGGAAAAACAGTTATATGAAACCACCCTAGCCTTAGTTGAAAAAATTTATCTTTATCGCATGTATGATGATTTGGAAGATTATCGATTAGAAATTCAACATCTAGCCAAAGACATTCACCGAGCGGAAACAGAGATAGGTTTAGTGGAAAGTATTGGTGATAAACGATTAATTCTTGACAAGAAACTTTTATCTCATTATCAAAAAATATATATCTATTCAGAAAATCTATCGCTAATGGGTAAAGAGATGCGTGTAACCGATGCAAACCAAAAAGAACTTACTGATTTATATGGTCACGAAGAGCTATTTGAACGAATCTGGGATGAAAAAACAATGTCCCGAGAAGAGGTTATCTACAATTATATTTTGAAACGCTTAATTGCTAACTTAAAAGATATTCAAATGATTGAGGACCAAATTAAGGAGCTGTAATTCACAATGATGTTTCATCTGTACTTCAGAAAAAGAAAAAATTTTTAAAACAAATAATCTCGGGCATTAACGTGACCTCTAGTGTTGGATATTTAACGCTTGGGGTCACGTTAAGCTTTAGTATTCTTAAAATGAAGTTAGGATCAGGGGAAAATACAATAAAAATTCAATGCAAAGATGCACATAATGAATTAGCAAGTGTGAGAAGGAATGAGTTGAAAAAGTAAATGTTGAGAAAGAATGCGCTAAAAAAGTATGGGTTGGGAAAGTTAAACTTAGAGTAATGGGATCTAATATGGGAAGAATCTAAGTAATAATAACTGATAAAAGAAGACTGTTTCAAAAGTTGGTTAAAAATTTAAAATCTTCACCTTTAATTAGTCAATGGAGGGCTATTAAATGGTAAAATAAAGATGTTATGTTCTAGGGTCTCTAAAAATGATTACTTTTAGAATAACTGTATGGAAGCCTTCTTTAAACCTCATAATTTAAAGGGATTGGGAGCTTTGTAACCACAACTGTGTTGAATGGGCAAATTGTCAATGGTAAGATAGATGATGACATTGGTCCTAAATTATCAGAAGGTTAAGGAATTTTATGAAAATTATACTAGCATCTCAATCACCAAGACGTTTGGAACTCATGCATTATTTAACCAATCAATTCGAAGTCATCCCATCAGATTTCCCAGAACGGGAGGTTGAATATCTAGGGAGTCCAGAAACATATTGTAGAAAGCTTGCTTTTAAAAAGGCAGAGTGCATTGCTGAAAAATATCCACAAGATTTAATCATTGGCAGTGACACCTTGGTTGTAATTGGTGGAAAGATTTTGAATAAACCGAAGGATCGAACGGAAGCACGTCAAATGATTCATCGAATGCAAGGGACTGTCCATCAAGTCATAACAGCTTTCGCGCTTTTGTCGTCAAGTCAAAGCATAAAAGTAGTGGATCACGTCTCCACAAAGGTTCGATTTGCATCCATGACTGATGATGAAATTGAAGCTTATTTAGATCAAGGAGACTATATGGGAAAGGCTGGAGCCTATGCAATACAAGGGGCAGCAGCCAAATATGTGGAATGTATTGAGGGAGATTACTACACTGTGGTTGGTCTTCCTGTAGCCAGGTTGTACAAAGAATTAAAAAACCTAGGCTTGTTATAATTAATATACTGGGGAAATCTCAAATCCGAGGAGATTTTCATGGAACAACGAGTACGAGACTTACCTTTTCAGGAGCGACCTCAAGAGCGACTTCAAAAATATGGAGCTGCTTCATTATCCAATGCTGAACTATTGGCGGTTATACTCCGAACGGGTACTGCTAGAGAAGGAGTTTTAAACCTTTCGGCTAAGCTACTAAATAATTTTGGCGGACTAAACGGCGTGTTGGAAGCTGATTTACATGAACTAGTGAAGTTGGATGGGATAAAAGCTGTGAAAGCTACGCAAATATTAGCTGTGGCAGAAATAGCCAAAAGGTATCGTAATTTCCGCTCTGGAGATGAATATTGTATTTCGTCACCTCAAGATGCGGCAGATTTAGTTATGAATGAAATGCGCGATTTAAAAAAAGAAATCTTAAAAGTATTAATTTTAAATACTAAAAATATTGTGACAGGAACTATCGATGCTTCGGTGGGGACCTTGTCATCGTCAATTGTTCATCCAAGAGATATATTTAGAGATGCAATCCGCCGTAGTGCGGCAAGCATTATTTTGATCCATAATCATCCATCAGGAGACCCTACTCCTTCAGGTGATGATATTAATTCAACCAGGAGAGTAAAAGAAGCCGGGAAAATAATAGGGATTGAGCTATTAGATCATCTCATCATTGGAGAAGGTCGTTATATTAGTCTCAAAGAAATGGGCTACTTTTAGAGGAGTTAAGATGAGTTTTTTTAGAAAGAAAAGTGAATTAGCGATTGATTTGGGTACCACCAACTCGCTGGTATATGTCACGGAAAAAGGAATTGTTTTCCGCGAGCCTACCGTTGTTTGCTACAATACAGAACTGGAGATCGTGGAGTCCGTCGGTGAAGAAGCTAGAAAGATGATTGGTCGTACGCCAGGAAATATGATGGCAATACGTCCTATTCAAGATGGGGTCGTTGCAGAGTATGACCGAACCTGTGAGTTGCTACGCTATTTAGTGAAAAAATCTGTCGCCAAGGCAGCTTTTAAAAGTCCGCGAGCTATAATATCTCACCCTTCAGGGGTGACCCAGGTCGAACGTTCTGCCTTAATGCATGCAATTGAGGAGTCGGTGGGAGATGACGTTCTTTTACTAGAATCAGCATTATGCGCAGCGATGGGAGCCGGACTGCCAGTATTTGATCCTTTAGGGACGATGGTGGTGGACCTTGGAGGAGGAACCACTGAAGTTGCTGTAATTTCCATGGGTGGTATTGTGATCGCAAAATCACTCCGTTGGGGTGGAGAAGAGTTGGATGAAGCCATCATTTCTTATATCCGAAAACACTACAACTTATTGATTGGAGAACGGACAGCTGAAGATATCAAAATCAACCTAGGTACAGCTTATAAATTTGAAGAAAGCGAAGAAGAAAACCGCAATTACACAGAGCTGGATTATGAAAAATCGATGAAAGTAAAAGGAAGAGATTTAGATACAGGCCTACCAAAGGATATTAACGTAACAGAAGGCGACGTGGCTAAGGCCTTGGAATATCCAATTTCTCTGATGGTAGAGGCGATTGTGACTACTCTTGAAAAAACGCCGCCGGAATTATCCGCTGACATTATGGATCGTGGAATTACCTTAACAGGTGGTGGCGCTTTGTTACGTGGCATTGATACGCTGATTTCCAAAGAAACTAAAATGCCTGTATTTATCGCCGATTCACCTTTAGATTGTGTGGCCGTAGGAGCTGGGATCGCACTGAATCGCTTCGATGAGTTGGTCCGGAATCTCAAATGAGAAAGATCAAAAAACCTAAACTAATAATTACGATAGCTGTCCTTACGCTGGCTCTATTGGCACTAATGGTTTATACTCAGCTCAAACCAGGAGCAGGGCCTGTTGTTGGGACAGCTAGTAGAGCTTTAAACCCTGTTCAACGGGCCGGACGCGTCCTAAATGACAAGGTGGAAGAAACCATTGATTTTTACTTTAATTTCAAAGAGGTTCGAGATGAAAACTTGGAATTAAAGATGAAACTAGCCGAGCAGGAAGCAAAGATTCGTAAATTTGATGAGATTCAAAAAGAGAACATAGACCTACGGGCTATGTTCCAATATAAGGAACGCCACAGTGAGTATGAATATGTTGGAACCAACGTGATCAATCGTTCTTTGTCACCTTTATCTCCTTCCTACACACTGGACAAAGGGCTAATAGATGGCATTCAACGCGGTATGGTTGTCATCACCTATGAAGGCTTAGCGGGCCAAATTACTGAGGTTTATGAACGCCATTCAATTCTTGAAACCATATCTTCTGAAAATGTGAAAGTATCGGTGGTTTCCGCCGGAAGAAAAGAGTTTGAAGGGATCTTATCGGGAGCTACTATTTTAGGGCGGTCCAATATGGCTGTGATTACTGAAATGTCTCTGGAAGCTATGATTCAATCGGGAGATGATATTGTTACATCTGGAATAGGAGGCTTTT
Organism: Clostridium sp.; assembly: GCA_012511315.1. GTDB lineage: Bacteria > Bacillota > Clostridia > Clostridiales > Clostridiaceae > JG1575. The sequence continues at coordinate 52 of JAAZGI010000401.1, read as the reverse complement.
ATCCACCGGATATTTATGTAGGGACAATTGAGACGGTGGGAGAAGATCCCGG
>JAAZGI010000400.1 GCA_012511315.1 Clostridium sp. | reverse complement strand
GTGCTAGAAAGCTAAACGGGATCCCGTGGTATGTTCAGAACTTATTAATTTCTTTGATGGTGGATATGCTCTATAATAGAAGGTAGGTTTATTAATCAAGAATAATAAAAACATCCTACAGGAGGAAACAAATGAATCCAATCGTAACTATAAATTTTAAAAACGGGGAAACCGTTAAGGCAGAATTATATCCAGAAATTGCACCCAATACGGTGAGAAACTTTGTGAGCTTAATTAAGCAGGGCTTTTATGATGGTCTACTCTTCCATCGCGTAATCCCTGGTTTTATGATCCAAGGTGGAGACCCTACCGGAACAGGTACAGGCGGACCAGGCTATTCAATCCGTGGCGAATTTTCAAGCAATGGCTTTGATAACAATTTGCGCCATGATAAGGGAGTGCTTTCAATGGCTCGCTCCATGCATCCAGATTCAGCGGGATCTCAGTTCTTTATTATGGTTGCTCCATCACCTCATTTAGATGGGCAATATGCGGCATTTGGGAAGGTAATTGAAGGCATAGAAGCTTGTGATGAGATCGTAAGCACTCCGCGCAATGCTCAAGATCGTCCGTTGGAAGATCAGATTATGGAAAAGGTTAGCGTGGAAGGAGCCGAGGACATGGCAGAGCCGGAGGTAAAAAAATAATGAAGCGTAATGATCGCAAAGTTCTATTAGTGTTTGGTTTAGACTCAATGGACTTAGCCAGACTTGAGCTTATGGGCTATGAGATGGTTATTATTAATGAAGAAAATGGTGGAGGCCGTATCCGTGACCTGATTGAAAATAAGGGTAAGCCGGTTAAGGGTGAGCTGCCTGATGAAAAAGTTATTATTTTTAATGGATATAAAGATGAAGCACTTCAAAAGGGTGTTCAAGCTATCCGATCAAGCTTTCCAGTAAAACCCATTATTGCTGCTGTGACCGATCATTCCTATAATTGGGCTTTTGAATTTTTGCTGATTGAACACCTAATTCAAGACCGTGACTGGAACCGTAAGAACGCCAAAGAGTACCGGGAAGCGATGATGAAGGAAAATAAAGAGGAAGCAGAACGTTTAGCTAAAGAAGAAGCCAATAAAGAAGAGAAGGAGTAAGGAGCCGCTATGAGCCGCGTAGGTGAGAATATCAGAAAAGTACGAGAAGCATCAGGAATGACAGAAAAAACCTTAGCTAAAAAGCTGGGTGTTGCAGAACGTTTTATCATTGATGTGGAAGGTGGTCGTCGGGTCATGAACGAATCGATGATCCAGCGCTGTTCTAAGATTTTAGGGAAAAATGTCTCAGAACTAGGACTGGCTTCTTTTGAGTCCACAGTCTTTAAAAAAGAAAAGGAAGCTCAGCGGCAATCTCGGGTTAAAGAAACTCAGCGGAAGCGAGTAGAAGCTCCGGCTAAACCGCAAAAATGTAATGAACTTTGGGATCAAGCTTTTGGAAGTAATCTAAAGAATGTTCCGATTTATCGAGTTGATTTTAAAGAGCCGGTGGGGCAAATGTTGTTTGCTGTGGAGAAGGGATTCATTCGAGGAGTTGCTTCGGATAAAGCGGTCTTGGTGAAGCAAGAAACGACGGACTTGGTAGGTTATGGAATTATGAAGGGAAGTCTTTTATTAGGAGCCCCCGTTCGTGAGATTAACCAAAATGGCTATTATCTCATTGGTTTAAACGGAGAAAATATAGTTTGTCGAATTCATAAGTTAGGAAACGCAAATGTTTTGCTGCTTCGCAATGAAAACCAAGAAGTTTCTGAAACGGTTAGTTTAAAGGAAATAAAACCTTTGTTACAATTTGCTCGGGTGGAATTTGAGCTGAAATAATAAAGTCCAAAACCTGTGGATAAAACTTCAATGGATTTTATGCATAGAGCTTGGATTTAAAATGATAACCATATGAAATTCTAGCTGAATATTTCTAGAATCAATAAAACAAGGTCTATAAAAATTTTAGATGGGTAAATTTTATTTTTCATATGCAGGGAACTGGGGATAACTGATAAGTTATCCCCAGTTTTTGTGTACAAGTGAGCGATATTGTGCATAACTTTGGCTTTTCTGGGGATTCTTGGGCATTATAGAATAAAAATAGGGGAAATATCTCAAATTGTGAAGTTAAAGAGAAATCGATAAATAAACCGCCTTTTGGTTAACAAATTGTGAAATCGTTTAAATAAGAGGTCATTTTCTATGAAGCGTTGTAAAATAGTGGTAAGAAGCAATCAGGAAACCCTGTATACAGGAGGTATATATGATCACTGTAATTAAAAAAAAGGGAAATCAACAACCCTTCGACCCAGATAAAATCAAAACCAGTATCATCAATGCCGGTAATGATGGGGGCATCGTTATATCGAGCAAAGAAGCAGAACTTATGACCCATGATGTGAAAAAAAACATAGTTGCATTGCGTGGAGAAGATGGGGTTACTTCATCCTATGAAGTTCGCGAACTGATTAAAGTGGCGCTAAAGAATTTTGGTTTCCCTCAAATAGTTGAATTTTACGAAAGAGGTAAGCTTCATGATACGGCAGATATTAGGCGGCATCTAGCGGCGATTGAGCAACATCGAAAAGCCTTGGAAGATTTGACTGAAGGAAACTTAACGGATGTAAAAAAACACAAGGAAATGGAAGTAGGGGAAGACCTTAAAAAGTCAGAGGATCCAAGTGAGCCGGAAGATGATTATGAATTTGCGGATTTAAGGACAGAAATTTATAAGTCAAAAGACCACTAATCAATAAAAACTAGCGAGGGACCGATAAGGGTCCCTCATTTTTGTGCGCCCGGCATGGGCGATAACTTGGTGGTGAAAGTCCACTACGCGCTCGGTAGCAGGAAGCGTTAGCCGAAGGCAAGGGTGCCCATCGCGAGGTGGAATCTGAAGGAAGCCGGATGTCAGGGCGAGGAGTTCTGGCGGGCAAAGTTCCGGGCCGACGAACAGAAATCTCATATAAGGCCAAATCAGGAGGACGACTCTGCAAAACAAGAAGAAGTCCAATGCTACCCAGATCCTGTGTTTGGTAAATGAGGCGGTTACACGGAATGAAGGTTATCGTTCTTACCCGGGGAGGTCTCACAGACATCCATTAGGAAATCCGAAGGATGGAGTAAAGCTTGCTGTGAGAAGTCAGCCGAGGCCATAGTACCAGGAGGGTTTTTTTTTCCTGGGAAGGGCTGAACAATCGTAAGTCTTAAGTAACGACTGGAAGGAGGTCGACGTGTTGAAAGCAGAATACCGAAAGGGCTGCCTGCAAAGGGATAGTGCGGAACACAAAGAGTATGCAGGAGCGCAGAGCGTCGAGGCTCGGGAAAGAATAGAACAAGGCGGTGCCAAAGACCTGTTGGAGGAAATCCTGGACAAGCGAACCTTGTTTGAGGCCTACAAAAGGGTCAAAGCGAACCATGGCGCACCGGGAGTCGACGGGATGACCGTCGACGAGGTTCTGTCATGGTTGCAGGAACATGTGGAAGAACTCAGGCAAAACATCCGGGACGGAAATTATAAACCCGACCCGGTGCGGCGCGTGATGATTCCAAAACCAGATGGAAGCGGCGATCGCAAGCTGGGAATACCCACGGTCATCGACCGGATAATCCAGCAGGCCATCGCCATCAAACTGACCCCCATCTTCGAACCGCTATTCGCGGACGAAAGCTATGGCTATCGACCAGGCAGGAATTGTCAGATGGCGATGATGAGAGTGAAGAAGTATGCAGACGAAGGTTACATCCACGTGGTGGAAATAGACTTGTCAAAATACTTCGACACGCTCAATCACGAATTGCTGATGAATCTTGTGCGCCGGCAAATCCAGGACAAACGAGTGACGGAACTCATCAAGAGATATCTGAAAAGCGGAGTCATGGAAAATGGTGTCGTCACCGAAACAACAGAAGGATCGCCGCAAGGCGGGCCTTTGTCACCACTTCTTGCGAATATCTACCTGAATCAATATGACCAGGAGATGAAGCGCAGAGGAGTGGCCATCGTTCGGTATGCGGATGATATCGTGGTGCTGGCGAAGAGCCAGCGGGCCGCCGAGCGGCTGTTGGAATCCAGCAGAAAGTACCTGGAAGACAACCTGAAGCTGAAACTCAATCAGGACAAGAGCCGGGCCATCAGCATCTATTCGAGGAAGTTTAAGTTCCTTGGCTACGCCATGGGCAAGAACAAGAATGGAAACTATATACGGGCCCACAAAAGTTCCCTGAAGAAAGCAAAGCAAAAGCTAAAGGAGAAAACCAAACGTAATCGGGGGAAGAATGTCCGAGAAGTCATGAAGGAAGTCAAAGCCTATATCATAGGCTGGCTGAATCACTACCACATTGCATCGATCAAGAACACGCTGATTGAATGGGATATGTGGCTTCGGAGACGATTCAGGATGTACATCTGGAAACAGTGGAAACGAAACTGGACCCGAATCCAGAACCTGCGTAAATTAGGCATCGATGCCAGGCAGGCAAGGAAATGGGGGAACTCCAGATTAGGCTACTGGCGAATTGCCGGAAGTCCGATACTGTCATGTTCCATAACAAACGAAAAGCTCGTACAGGCAGGATACTTTGAAATCCTGAAACAGTACGAGCGAATGCGTAAGCACTTAAGCGATTGAACCGCCGTGTACCGAACGGTACGCACGGTGGTGTGAGAGGTCGGTAGCTGAATTAATCAGCTACCTCCTACTCGATTATTTTGATATAGATAAAACTTTTAAAGTGATCTATTATGAGATACTTCACGAGCGGAAGCGCAAAAAGCGAAACAGGTGTAAGCCTCCGATGACGCCAATCATAATAGCGAGAAGAAAATCTAAAAGGGGCCATTTGAGGAAAAGAATTTCTAGCAGAAAAACAGAGGCGGATAAAAGAAGACTAATTAACAAGAAAAAGTCAGTGAAAGTCCTGTGAAG
>JAAZGI010000057.1 GCA_012511315.1 Clostridium sp. | reverse complement strand
GGGTTGAGTCCCAATTGATGATAAACTTCTATCCAGCCAAGTTCTTTCATGGTAATATGTGTGTAAGCCATTTGTGGTCACTCTCCTTATTTTCATGCTAGGAAATTTGATTTGAGTGTACCACAAATGGCCTATTTAATTTTCTAGCTTAATTTTACAATTCAGGAATCATAATTCTCTTACTATTTAATCGCAATGCCTTTGATTTCCTTGATCTAGCTGCCCCTTTTAACTGGATCTAGACTGAAAGGACTCCACTTAAAATTGATGATTGCTAATTGAAATTTAATGAAATGGATTGAGACATTTCCGAAATTGATTGCGACTCACTAAAGTTAGTTAATGATGACTGTGGCTACTTCAAACTGATGATGCCCGCGTGAGGCTTCTGCAGCAAGAACTACTCACTCCCAACTTACCTGTTCGCATCCTAGCTTTACTGTTTCAATCATTTCTTTCTACTGAAACCTTATCTCTTACCCAATACTTTTTTAGTAAAAAAAGGGTGTTTTATTCTCCACTAATAAAAAACGAGGCAAAAAGCTTAGTTGCTTCTTGCCTCTTGCCCTATTTATTGAATCCTTTAACATTTCCTTATAGGAGCTGTTTGTATAAAGTTTTCAGAAAGTTATTCCTAAATAATTTAATCGAACCATCTGCCTTTTATTAAGTCTCTAGCGTCTCGAGTTAGGGGAATTAAATCTGTTTGGTCTAATAAACCAACGTTAAACTTACGATTTAAAGCAGCAAAATGTTTCAAGCCAAAGGCTATTTTGTTGAGGTAGGAGAAAACTCCTATGGCTCCTGGAGAAAAATCATTGGCTTGTTTACCGTATAGGGCTCTTAGTTCTGGTAGGTCACTGTAAATTTCTTCCACTGTGCTACCGTACTGCTCAAGATTTTTTGGAACCTTACCTTCCTTGATTCGTTCTCCAATATTCTTACCCATCATGGCAGCCGTCATCGCCCCACGAGCTATACCAACTGCTGTAACGTCTCCATTCCCGTATGCTATTGCTTTAAAGACTTGATCTTCTCCACTAAAACCACCAGTGATTGTAATTGCTGGCACATATAAGTTGTCGGCTCTCATCTCTTTCACCAGTTTGATTACTGTTTCTTCCAGGACCACAGTCGGCAGTCCCCACTCATTCATCATTCTGCAGGGGCTATAGCCACTGCCTCCCCCAGCACCGTCAAAGGTAATCATGTCTACTTCAGCCTCACTGCCGAGCAGGAGGAGGTGCTTTAAGTCCTCGCGATCATAGCCTGCCATTTTAAGGTAAATATTTTTTGCACCCATTTCCCGAAGTTTCTTGATTCGGGGAATTAAATATTCTTCATCCCAAATCGGTAACCGGGAGTAAATATAAAAGTTCGGACAAACACCTTCTCGGTCAGCTTGCTCAATATCAGCATCCCTTGGATCTGGACGAACGAAGTTACCTAGCGCTTGTTTTTCTAGAGCTTCTTTGCGATTTTTGAGGCGTATAACTGGTTGTGTTCCCTTAGCGCCTTGTCCAAACTTTAATTCAATAGCTGTTGCTCCTTGTACATTGATAGCATATTCTGGTACACCCATCATGTCATCTTCACAGTTACACTGCAAGACAATTTGGCCATAACCGCGATCATATTTTCGAAAGGCATCCAACATGGTTTTCAAAGCAGGAAAATGAACCACCTTGCCATCTTCCATCACAAGTTCGGGATCTTTGTTTCGGGCATCTTCACCAATGATGCAAGTGACCCCCGCCATAGCTGCACCACCAAAATAATCTTCCCAGTTCATCTTAATTAAAGCAGGTAATATAATTGGCATTGTCATCTTGATTGGATTAATTTTACCATATTGACTCTCTAGGTTTACATTCCAAATAGTCGTTTCTTCAAAAGATAACTTGGCTCCTCTCGCTCCAAAGACTCGCCCATTAATATTAAAATGGGAATAATCAATGGGGTAATCCTTCTCTGACGCTACTTGATTAGCACCGGTATTAGTGGGGTAAACGGCCCTTGCACCCAATACGGCTGCCAAGGCAATTTCACAGGTCCCTTCACATTCTTCGGTGCAAAGAGAACACATACCAGATTGTGGAGAGATATGGCGACTGCGATTATAGGTGTCATTAAATGCTGATGACAGTTTTGGTGAGTAGGTCATGACAAATCCTCCTTTTCTTCTTGGGTTACGTGGTAGCAAGTTTTTATCTCTTCTCGCTTATATGTTAAACCTTTAGAACTAAAGATCGGAATTCTTTACTCATTACACATAATTATTCCACACTTCCTATGAAAATGATACTACTCTACAGTCCTTAGCTTTGATTTGGTGTTATTCCCCACATTCATCTTCATGAATATGTTCATGGCACACTGAGCCAGTGCTCTTAAGCTCACCCCTGGCCCAAGCTTCAGCAGCTGCCCTAGCATCCCCGCTAGCACCCACAATAACTTCAATGTTTTTCTCATTAAAGATACTAATGGCACCACCACCCATTCCACCTGAGATAATGACATCAACTCCTTGCTCATTTAAAAAGTTTGGTAGAAACCCTGGCTTGTGGCCTGGATTAGGTATACTTTCTTCTTTAACAATTTTATTATTTTCCACCTCATACAAATTGAAATTCACACAATGACCAAAATGCTCTGTTACGGTTTGGTGTTCACTTGCTACTGCTACTTTTAACATATTATTTTTTCCACCTTTTTATTTATTCTATGATTAGGTTTTTCTTCTGTTACACGTTTCGCTTCACTTCG
>JAAZGI010000399.1 GCA_012511315.1 Clostridium sp. | reverse complement strand
TAGGATTTACTAAAGTTGGAAGTAAACTAAAAAGTGCAAACATTCCAATATATCCAAGTATATTTTTAAAACTCTCTATATAATTTGGTCGCAAATTTTGAATCATTTCATCCGCAATTTCTTTTGGATTATCCCCAAAATACTCTTGAGCTGATATCCCCTTTTTTTGAGCATCCAGTATATCTTTTAAAACCTCTAATAACAGCTCTTCGGTTTGAGAATCACTTCTAAAAAAATTATTAGTTCTTATATAGACTAGTAAATCTCCATAATATGATTCATTTTCTTTATTTAAATATTCTTGTAACTCAGTATTCATTTTAACTAGTTCATGTGTTTTCATTTTTACTATCCTCTCTAATTAAATGATCAACATTATTCTTTAGCTTCATCCACTGCAACACAAACTCATTTTTTTGCTTTTTACCAGCATCAGTAAGTGAGTAGTACTTTCTTTTGGGTCCTGCATCGGATTCTCTAAAAGTAGACTTGATGAGTTTCTTTTTCTCTAAAGAGAGCAACAGAGGATAAATGGTTCCCTTCGCAATATCAATAAAACCAAAATCACTAAGTCGCTCACTTAGGGCATAACCATATAGCTCCTCACGATCAAGAAGAACAAGAATACTACCCGATAGTATTCCCTTCAACATTTGCGAATTTGTTTTATTATCCATCGGTTCTCCTTCTAGTATGTTATACAAGTTAGTTATAACATATCACCAGTATCTTGCAAAGCATACTAGTCAATTATATAAATGTCACGATTCAAGCCGTTGAGACTTATGCATTTCATAGACTGTTTCCTTTAATCCCTGCGCAGCTCTGTCTGATAAATCCTTAGGTAGAGCTCTATCCTTTCGAAAAAACACTTAATTCTTGAGGAATGGTAAACACCAAATGTTTATGGGGCGCATTGATTAGTCTTGACTCTGTTTTTTTCTGTCCATTTATCGTCATAAAGCTTGCCACAACTTGCACAAAAGCGACTCTTACATGTAAATGGAACAAGTACCTCACTATCATATTTACCATACCGATAGGCTGTAAAGTCACTTCCGATCAGTCCACAGTTTAGCATTCGATTGCCTTCTTGGTGTACCGATTGATAACTTTTGGATGCTTTGCGACAAACTGGTTCCAATGACTATCGAAAATTTCTCGGTCGCCCATACAACTCCCCTCAATTAAAAGTTATAACCATTGTACACCGCAGCTTTGGAGCCTTGCTAAATTGTATGGTTTCCTATGACAATAACAAAGAGCATTGAAAATCCGATTAGGGTATTTCATGCTCTTTGTTATACACTTTTTTATTTAGAGTCTTAACATGGACTTTAAATAAGCGGCTTTTTAAGCAAGGTCAAAATCAAGGCATGGAGTAAAGCCACGGGAATCATGACAAAGGTCCCAGCTACCACAACTAGTTCATATTCTAGGCTACTCCTTGTATCCGGTTTTCCTTTCAAGCGATTCAAAAAAGAACTCCAAGGGATTCCGTATACATTCCCCATCATAATCATCCGCGTAGCACCGAGAATTCCTTCCGCTTTTTCTAAGCCATACTTTTCAACAACTCGCTGCCAAGATTTAAGGGAAGGAAAACCGCGCGTGTCTGCATAATGCTGGGCAAACATAATAGCACTAAGTTGTTCTGCTGGAATATTATCACTGACTCCGGCTAGCATGTTTTCTATTTCCTCATCCTTCATACCTGCTTCCAAGGCCATTTTAGTGTGAGCATAGGAACAAATCTCACAGCCATTCACCTCCGTTACGGTAAGCATAATACGCTCCATAAACTGCTGATCCATGTCGCTTTTTTGCCTTGCCTTTTTCAAGTAGGGCATAGTTCGAACTGCTTTCACCGTAATGTTATAGATTTCATTGATCGAATGTAAATTTTTATGGAATCCCATATTTTCCCACCTTTCCACATGTCATGATTTCATTATCTTAAATACTCTAAATTCAATCCAAAGAATAAAGCCTCTACTTTAAGCTGTCTATCCACCTTAACTTTAATCCAAAGCACCTATATTCAAATTTTTCTATCACTACTTGCCACTGTTTTCCTTAGTTGTCCACTTACTTACTTGCTTAGCAGCCTACTTGTTTACTTGTTTACTTGTTTACTTAAATAATACATGAGAACACGATTCTTTGTTTGAAAGTCCTCCCAGGCTGTAAAAAAGAATGCTTCAACTTTCTTTTTTACCTTAACGGCTCTCTATACCTTAACCTGAAAGCTTTGATCCCTAAGCTCATTGCAACAAATGATCTCTCAAAGGATTGTTTAAGAATAATGCCAGAGTCTTATCAATCCTTTGGATGATGTGCTCTGGCATTAATAGCTTGTTTTCTGTTATCTTGGTTAATTATTTATTGATAAACAGGCGAAGGGCTTCATCTCGTGTGTAGATCTCTCTTTCCACCATCTTATTAATTACTTCAGTGGAGATGCTTACATTCCGTTCAACTGGTAATTTAAGATCTAATTTTTTTATGGCTTCTACAGGGAAATCCGTGATTTTTATTGTAGTTTCCGGAGAGGCGCTCGTTTGTAGGGTGTAAAAAATATCATTGCCCTCATTATAGATGGTTTGCTTTTGCACCTGACTGTAATTAGCTATCTCATTCTGATTAAACAAGCTAGAGAAGCGAATATTGTCATTGCGGAATTCTGTAAATTTAAACAAAGAGGCAAAGCCAAGTGGAATTAAAACAAGCATGATGAGTCCAGCAATGTGGAAGGGATTGTGTCGTTTCGCTTCTGCTTGACCTTTTCTTGACGTGCTCGTTTTGCGTCTACCAAAGAAGGTTGATATCACCATTACCAACGCAAAGACTCCCAATAAAATCTCAATAACACCGGCTCGCGGTCCATAAAGGCCTGAGGGGGAATTAAAGATTAATGAATTATCCTGGGTTTTAAAAATAAATTCTTGGAGATTGGGGGCGAAAAAGATTAAAAGGGCTGCAATGGCTCCTAGACTTAAGGCACCAATGGCTCGATTCTTGTTTCGATTACTACTCCGCTCTTGATTGGTAATTCCTCGCTCATCTTTCGGGTCTTCCGGCTCCATTGCCGCATGGTCTTTTTCGCGGAATAGACGAGCTGCTGTGGTTTCTGTGGAGTCATCTTCCCCTAATAAATGCATGGGTGCTTGACGAGTAGATTCCTCAGCGATCACAGAATCCAGATTTTCATCAAACAATGGTGATTTATTGACTCGAGCTCCCTCAATTGATTCATCTTCATCTTCTACTGAGTTACGATTTAAAAATTTACGCATAAAGCTAGAGCCCACTTCTTTATCAGTCGATGTCTCATTAACTCCATGTTTTAATTGGTCTCTTTTGCTTGGCTTTGGCTGTGTTGAACTTTCAACAACATCTTCCGAGAATCTCGTATCCCCAAGAACCTCCTGTTTTTCGCTTTTTTCAGGTTCATAGCCATTCTGATTTTTCATCCCATCTTTTTTATCTTCATTAGCCATAAAATTCTCCTTTCTTTGAGTTTATTTAAATAATAATGCTATAGTAGTGCTATTACTGTTATTTTACTCTATTATTAGCACAATAACCTGAAGAATCTGTTAATTCCCTGATATTTCGTCAATTATTAATCACTAATCTATAATCAATCCAGGAGGTGATCTCTTGTATCACGGAAAAAAAGTCACGCTACGGGCACTTTCGCCCCATGATCTTACTCATATTATGGACTACGTCAACGATTATGAAACCTATTCCACTTTTACCGATTCAGCACCTCGTCCTAAAACGGAAGAATTTCAAGCTCACTGGCTCAAATATTCTACTCGAGAGGATATGATCACGTTTGCCATTGCCGATAAAACCACGGATCAGTTTTTAGGAACCATCCAGCTTCGAGATATCGATCATGTCTCCCACCGATCCTTCTTCTCTATTATCCTGCATCCTAAAGCACGTGGCAAAGGTTATGGCACAGATGCCCTACGTTTGCTCCTTGCCTTTGCCTTTGAAGAACTAAATCTTCATAAAATCACCTTAACAGTATATCAGAGCAATGAAGGCGGCCGACGACTTTATGAGAAGTGCGGTTTTCAGTATGAAGGAACC
>JAAZGI010000398.1 GCA_012511315.1 Clostridium sp. | reverse complement strand
GTATAGGGCGGTCGAAGAATTCCTTTTTCAGTGATAATTCCTGTGACTAGCTCATTAGGTGTTATATCTAAGGCCGGGTTATATACTTTTACTTGATCGGGAGCTGTCTGAAGACCAAAGGCATGGGTAATTTCCTCTCCAGCTCGTTCTTCAATTGGGATATCTTCCCCTGTGGCTGTTTCTAAATCAATGGTGGATATGGGTCCAGCCACATAAAAAGGGATTTGATGGGCTTTTGCTAGAAGGGCTAGGCCATATGTTCCAATCTTATTGGCCACATCCCCATTAGCAGCAATGCGGTCCGTGCCAACCATCACCAAATCAATGCTTCCTTGTTTCATGACCATAGCTGCCATACTGTCAGTAATCAATGTGACATCTATTCCAGCATCCATCAATTCATATGTTGTCAGTCGTGACCCTTGATTTAATGGCCTCGTCTCATCAGCAAACACCTTGATATTTAAACCCTTTTCTTGAGCCACATAAATTGGCGCAAGAGCCGTCCCATATTTTGCTGTCGCTAGTCGACCGGCATTACAGTGGGTTAAGACCGTCATGCCATCTTTTAAGATTGCTTGACCCTCGTTTCCAATTTTACGACAAACCTCTTCATCTTCTGCATGGATTTGCACCGCTTCTTTTTCCAATGCGCCAAGAATTTCCCCGACTGGTTTATGCGCATTTTCATCTGCACACTTTCCCATTCGATCCAAAGCCCAAAAAAGATTCACTGCCGTGGGTCGAGAGGTCGCTAAGTAATCACGCACCATTTTAAATTCATGGAGAAAGTTTGATAAATCTTTAGTTTCTATTTGTTTGGCCCCAATATATGCACCGTAAGCTGCTGCAATCCCAATGGCAGGAGCTCCCCGAACCTTTAATTGTTTAATAGCATCCCAACAGTCCTCCACGGAAGTTAATTCCACCTGAACTAATTGGGTAGGCAATTTCGTTTGATCGACAATCCATAATGTTCCATTGGTATACTCTAGTGTGTCTATCATAACTCCTCCCCATCCCCCTATCAGTTTTTTACTTAATCGCCCCATTAGATAACTTGAGTTGCTTTTGCTAGCTCTTATGTTTCTCGATTTCTTTCATGATTTGATATTTTTGATTTATTCGATCCAGTATGCTTTTACCATACCATTTCCTGGCCGCTTTCGTCATCATAACCCTGTATTATATATAGAGTTTCTTAGGTCCTGACCCGTCTCGATAAAAAAAGTGATCCCTACTTTAAAGTAGCTTAGGATCACTTTTTCAATTAAATTTAGGATAAAAATTGATGCACCGTTTCAGCTAAGAATTCCGCCACTTCTTCTAAAGCCTGAGCTTCCATTTTTGAGAAGCGATTTAGATGTGGACTATCACAGTCAATGACTGCAATGACTTGATCCTTATAAATAACTGGTACCACCACTTCAGAGCGAGATGCACTATCACAAGGGATATGGCCTGGAAAAGCATCCACATCTTCAACAAGCATGGTCTGACGTTTACTTACGCTGGTGCCACAAACGCCTTGTCCCACCTTAATTCTTGTACAAGCGGCTTTGCCTTGGAAGGGGCCTAACACCAATTCTCCTTTACGCATCAAGTAAAAACCAACCCAATTGATGTCTTCGAGATATTGGTTCATAATGCCTGTGGCATTACAAAGCAGAGCTAATGGATCCGACTCACTTTCGGGCTGCTTTTTAATCAGGCGAACCATGTTGACTAGCTTTTGCGCTTTACTGAGACCGTCTAATTCTGATTTAATCATTCTTTTCCTTTTTCACCAAGTGAGTGCCCGACTCATCTTGGGTGATTTTCCC
>JAAZGI010000397.1 GCA_012511315.1 Clostridium sp. | reverse complement strand
ATCAAAATCTTCTGGCGTAGCTGGTGTACAACCGGTAAGCTGAACAATAGTTTCATCTCCGCGAAGTTCCGTTTTCTTTTGCTTTAACTTATCGTAAAGCATGGGAATAAATTTTGCAGCGATTTTTTCGTGAACCAAAAGGTTTTCCAAGGCATTACAAACGGAAGGCCGCTGGGTTTTGCCCGAAATGACAACTGCCATGGCTTTTTTTAAGTCTGCTGTCTCGCCAATGTAGGCGGTACAGATTCCAGGACCAGCTAATAATACGGGGACACGGGCTTCGGCATGGACCAGATCCATCAGTCGGGTAGAACCTCTAGGAATGATTAAATCAACCTTTTTTTGGGCTGTGAGGAGCATTTCAACAATTGAATAGTCCGTGTCCTCAATAAATAGCACACTGTCAGCCGGGATGTGATCGGCAATGGCTTCTCGGATAATTTCAGAGAGCATCATATTGGTTTTAAGGGTTTCTTTGCCTCCTCTTAACACACAACCATTGCCACTTTTTATGGCTAAAGCAGCAGCATCCACTGTGAAGCTTGGACGAGCTTCATAAATCATGGCGATGACACCTAGGGGCTCACTAATTTTTTCGATTTTCGTTCCATATTCTAATTGAGTGGTTTCAAGGATATTACCAATGGGATCTGGCAGTTCAATTATTTTTCGAACATTTTGAGCCATATCCATAATTCGATTTTCAGACAAAGATAATCGATCCAATAAAGATGAGTTCATTCCTGTAGCTCGAGCATTGATTACATCTTTGATATTGGCATCTAAAATAATAGCGGTTTTTTCCTCCAAAGCTTCAACGATTGCTAATAAAGCATCATTTCTTTTTTGGATATCGGTCTTTTTCAATTCTTTAAAGCTTTCCCTTGATCGGGTTAGCAACTTTTCTAGATAAGGTTTCATTCCTTAATCCTCCGTGTGTTTTCATTATATGAGTAGAAATTCTTGAATGTAGCCTTGATGCTACAGGATCAACTGGATCACTCTAGTTTTCTGGGGTAATTAAAGTCTTTGGATTCTACTAAGGGATTCTTAAATAAACTTATAACTAATGGATTGACGAATAAATCCCTACGCCAAGTCTTTCAGCGCTTATAATAATCCGTTAATGGACTACAAAAAAGGGTTTGCCAATTTTGTAGTCCATATCATTCTTTATGTTAGATTGGTTGCACAATCAGGACAGATCCCACGAAAGGTTACAGAATGATCTTCAATAATAAAGCCAGGTAATTCCATTTCCAAGAGATCTTGATTAATTTCAAAGTTGTAAATTTTCTTGCAATGATTACAACGGAAATGACCGTGCTCTTGAAGAGCGGCATCGTACCGAGTTTCGTTGTCTCGCATTTCTAAAGCGTGAATCACACCGGTTTCCACAAAAGTATTTAATGTATTGTATACCGTTGCACGGGAGAGGATGGGATCGGATTGATTGAGTGTCTGAAAGATTTCATCTGCAGTGGGGTGACTTTGTGTTCGGCAGAGAAAGTCCAAAATCATGATTCGCTGCTCTGAAACTTTCAGACCATGCTCTGCCAAAATCTGTTTGATTTGGTTACGCTCCATTTT
>JAAZGI010000396.1 GCA_012511315.1 Clostridium sp. | reverse complement strand
CTTGATTACTGGCTTTTCGTTAAAGGATAAAAAGTATTTTAATTATTTTCAAGATTGTTGTTGACACTGGGACAAATAAACCATATAATAAATTTTGTCGGTAAGACGTTTATCTGGTGTTTATGACTGTAAGGGCTACACCCGTTCCCATCCCGAACACGATGGTTAAGCCTTATAGTGCTGATGATACTGCATGGGAGACCGTGTGGGAAAGTAAGTTGACGCCAGTTCTTTGGTTAATTAGCTCAGTTGGTAGAGCACGCGACTCTTAATCGCGGGGTCCAGGGTTCGAACCCCTGATTGACCACCAATAAAAAAAAGACATTCAATCAGATTGAATGTCTTTTTTTTATTGGCTTAAGGGTATAATAAGAGCGGAAATGAAAGTTAAAATATTGTGGCTGAAAGGTTATAGATATGGATGAGAAGCAACTGAAATTTAATCAACGGAATAAAAAGAGGTTATTGGGGGAAGTTGCTAGTTACATTGATCGGTATCCTAGTGAAACAGATCCTTTTCAAGTACTAAAATTTCTGCAAGAAGAACTCAACCTGTTTGGCAGAGATTCAAAAACAGGGCACATTACCTGTAGCGCATGGGTGTTAAATTATGGAAGGACTCACGCTGTATTGGTTTATCATCGCCACTTAAATCGCTGGATTCAACCAGGAGGTCATGTTGAACCTGTTGAAACGCCACGACAAGGTGCCTTGCGGGAGGCAGTGGAGGAAAGTGGTATTAGTGCTTTAAGGCTATTGGATCAAAGGATATTTCATATTAGTATAATGAACTTCCCCGAGGGTAAAGATGGACCGAGCCATTTTCATTTTGATCTTAGGTATCTTATACAAGCCCCGAAAGGAGCGGTTTTGTCTGCTCCACAAGAAGTTGGCGGAGCAAAATGGGTCCCTTTAAATCGTCTAGAAGCATATTCGGAAGAGGAAACGATTTTAATGATGGCAGAGAAAACAGCGAATTGGTTGTTAGAAAATCAAGAAGCTGGACGAAGGCAGCTGTGATGAAAAAGTATCTTCCTCACCTAGCTGCAGTTATTACCATGATTTTCTGGGGCTTGTCCTATTTGTCAACTCGACTTGTGATTTTGGATATTGCTCCAACCTTAGCTGTGCTCTACCGATTTACTTTGGCGTCAATCATCCTTTATATTCTTATGAAATGTCGAGGCCGAAAGATTTTTATTCTCAAAGAAGATCGAAAGAAGCTTTTTTTAGCCGGGCTTACAGGAGTTGCGTTAAATTTTACCTTGGAGAACTTAGGTGTGAAATATACCTCTACAGCGAATGTGGCTTTATTGGTTGCCACAATTCCAGCTATTACTTTGCTGTTTGAGAATCGTCGCTTAAAACGTAAAAGCGGTTGGCGGGAACTTCTTGGTATTACAGTGAGTATTGTGGGCATTATGATGATGTCCTTGGCCGGCCAAATGGGAGGATTCACCTTATCTTTGTTTGGTGATGCCATGGTGCTTTTGTCTAGTTTTGCTTGGGCCATTTACACAGTTTTACTTTCAGACTTAAGTGGTAATTATGACAGCATGGAGCTGACGCTATACACAAACTTCTTTGGTGCCCTGTGTATGATTCCCACAGTTTTTGTGACTGGTTTTCAAATTCCTGGTCGACGCGCTGCTTTCCACTTAATCTATTTGGTTTTATTTTGCTCAATTGTGGCCTATGTTCTATATATGTGGGCATTAAAAAAACTGGGTGGTATACGCGTTAACACCTATATTAACATTCAGCCTATCGTTGGAATGTTAGCCTCTTTGTTTATTTTAAAAGAAGCTATGAGCCGAGCTCAATTGCTTGGAGCGGTTATTATTACCCTTGGTGTTTGGCAAGTGAACCGGGGGATGGCTCTAAAAGAACTAAGACGAGGGGAATAGCCTTCTTAAATTAATACGCTCAAGTTTGGCTGCTCAGTGGACTTTTGCTGAAAAAACCCATTAAAAGAGCCCTTAACTGCATGTTGTAATGCAGTTAAGGGCTTTTTTAACATTTACCTTATATTCAAGGGGAATAAAATCCAAGCATGCTAAAAGATTCAAATAAAAACCTTTTAAGCTTACGAGGGGGGACTGGAACTGGCCAGGTTATTCCCAGATGATGGTGACAATTTCTTCGCCTTTTAATTCTTGATTAAGGTAACGGGCTAAGGTGAAGAGGTAGTCGGACAGACGATTAATAAATTGATAGGAGTCTGGGTAAGGTGTTTCACCAATTTCGTTTAGATAGCGAACAAAGCAGCGCTCTGCTCGTCTAGTGATGGATCGCGCCACGTGAACTTGAGTTGCTTCAAGTGTTCCAGAATAAAGAATGAATTTAGTTTGAGGTGGCATTTTCTCAGTCATTGCATCAAGTTTTTCTTCTAGCAGATCAGAGTGGTGAGCTTCAAATCGAATGATGGTGAAATTAGATGAGACTTCACTGCCCATGTTATATAGTCCGTTTTGAATCCACTCGATGGTTTCAATGATCTCTTCTTTATCTGTAAAAGCAGCTGATTGCTTTAAAAGTGATGTAACAACACCTAAATAAGCATTGAGCTCGTCTAGGGTGCCGTTTAGTTCGATGAGGGATGAGTCTTTTGAAACGCGTTCCCCTTCTAGTGTGCCAGTTGTTCCCTGGTCACCTGTTTTAGTTACAATACTTTCCATTGAACGTTCCTCCGTAAATATAGTGTTTATTACATCTATTATTCTAAGGTAAGAGAATTGAACTGGAGTGAATAGAGCGTTAACAATCGTGAACACTTCG
>JAAZGI010000395.1 GCA_012511315.1 Clostridium sp. | reverse complement strand
GTATTGTTCATGTAAGCGCGCTTGATAAGGGAACTAATAAAAAGCAATCTATTACTATTAGTAACTCAAGTGGTTTAAGTGAAGAAGAAATCCAACAAATGGTCAAAGATGCTGAAGAAAATAAAGAAGCAGATGACAAACGTCGTAAAGAAGTAGAACTTAAAAATAAAGCAGAACAATTCATTAATCAAATAACAGAAACTTTAGAAAATGAAGAAGTTAAAGTTAGTGATGAAGAAAAAGCTGAAGTGACTAAACTTCGTGATGAATTACAAGAAGCTTTAGATAACGAAAAATATGACGAACTAGAAGATAAAATTTCTGAACTTGAAAAAGCAGCTCAAGCAATGAGTGAAGCAATGTATCAACAAGCAGCAGAAGCAGCTGAACAAGAAGCAGATACAGATACTCAAGCCAGTGCCGATGATGATGTTGTCGATGCTGAGTTTACTGAAAAAGAATAATATAATTTTAAAATACATACACAAACTCTATTATTAGAGTTTGTGTTATGTAATATATGAAGGAGTGAAGTTATGGCAAAAGATAAAAGAGATTATTATGAGGTACTTGGTGTATCCAAATCAGCCGATGCCAACGAAATAAAACGAGCATATCGTAAATTAGCAAAAAAATATCACCCTGATATGAACAAAGCTGATAATGCCGAATCCAAATTTAAAGAAGTTCAAGAAGCTTATGAAGTCTTAAGTGACCCTAAAAAGCGTTCTACTTATGTTCAAGTCGGACATTCTGGCATGGATGGAGCAGGCTTTAACACCGGAGACTTTGGTGGTTTTGAAGATAACTTTAGCTCATTCTTTGGAGGCGGAAGTCCCTTTGGTGGTGGAGGTTATACTCAATCTCGTCAAAGAACTGGCCCAAGAAAGGGTCAAGACCGTTTTATTCGGATGAATGTTGAATTTATGGATGCCATTTTTGGAAAAACTGAAAGTTTAACTTTAAATGTCGATGAAGTTTGTACAAAGTGTAAGGGATCAGGTGCTAATACACCAAAAGATATCCAAACTTGCCATACTTGTAATGGCCAAGGCGTTGTTTTAACTCAACAGAGAACTCCATTTGGAGTTGTCCAAAGCCAAGGTATTTGTCCTACATGTAATGGGACTGGTCAAGAAATTAAAGTCAAGTGTACTAAGTGTAGTGGACTTGGATATGAGAGTAAACGCGTTAAAGTCGATGTTAAGGTACCAGCAGGTATTAATACTGGCCAACAACTTCGAGTTGAAGGCAAGGGTGAACGCGGAAGTAATGGTGGACCTAATGGGGACCTTTACTTAGAAGTTCTAGTAAAACCACATAAGTACTTTGTTAGAGATGGAAAAAACATTTTAATTGAAGTGCCAATTTCGGCAATTGATGCCACCCTTGGTGCCCATATAGACGTGCCAACGGTTTATGGTGATGTTGACTTAAAGATCCCACAAGCAACCCAACATGGAAGTCGCTTAAGATTAAAATCAAAAGGGGTTAAAGATTTACGCGGTGGGCCACAAGGTGACCAAATCGTACAAGTAAAAGTTGAAGTTGACAGTAAACTTTCTGATAAAGAAAGAAAATTATATGAACAACTTAGAGATTTAGAAACAGATGAAAATAAATCAGTTTTCAGTCGTTTTAAAAGCGCATTTAAGTAAGAGCAATCTTACTTTTCTTTAAAAGTATTATTGGCACTCGAATAAATGAGTGCTAAAGGAGGATGTATGAAATCTTATAAACTATATGTTAGTGGATATTCAAATGACTATGCTGGAATCTATCAGATTGAATTTAATCCTGATAAAAATCAGTTAGAAGTTTTGTCGACAAATAATGAGTCGATCAATCCGATCCATAGTCTTGTCCATAAGAATTATTTATTTACCGCAAATGAAATTGATGAAGTAGCGCGGATATCAAGCTTTAAAATTGAAAAAAGTGGAGCCTTGAGACTCATTAATCGAATTGATGGCCCAGGTTTTGGTACCTGTGACATAACTATCGGTGATGAT
>JAAZGI010000394.1 GCA_012511315.1 Clostridium sp. | reverse complement strand
TTACAATTATCTTGAGCACCTTAGGCATTCATTTTTTCGAATTTAAGAGGCTAGGAAACTCTTTATGGAATTCGTTTTGGTGGAGCTTTGTTACTGCTACTACAGTTGGTTATGGTGATATGACTCCACAAACAGTTATTGGAAGGATAATAGCCATGATCTTAATGCTTGTGGGAATTGGTTTTGTAGGTATGCTGACAGGTACTATTGCTACTTATTTTTTAAAGATAAAGAATCAAGTAAGCGTCCCCTCCAACAAAGGTAATCAGATTGATATTGCAGGACTGGAAAATAACCAGATCAAACAGGTACAAGAATACATTGAGTTTTTAAAAAGCAGAGAATAACTTATCTAAGGAGCAACAGGTAGTTAATTTTAGTAATATTCATTACAAGTAACTATTCGAGATGTTAGTCACGCCAGCAAAGAAGATCGAGCTTCGATTAGGCACTTCCAGCAACCAAACAACGCCTAACATCTACACATATGTTACGGACGGACAGACGTATCGGTTTATAAAGTAAAAGCCAAAAACTAGTGTCGGCATCCCTAGTTTCTGCTTTTATAAAGCGTTTAAATGGTGCACCCTGCTGGGATATATATATGGTTTTCATTTGAAATTTCACACGCTAATCAATTGTAGTATGTTAAATAATCCAGAATTGTAAAATTAAGCATATAAGGAGAAAATATGAATCTTTTAAATGAAAGGGACAGAGTAAAACGCGAGCTTTTAATGGGTAGTATTAGTGTTTTGCTTTTGGTTTTTTTATTGTCAGTTTTCGGATGGGATCCCATAGGCATCGCTGGTATTTTTGCTGTACTAATTCGCATGGCTTACATTAGTTCTAAGCTTTAGCCTCTTAATTTTACCGTTTGAATATTGATCAATTATAAAATCCTCCATGGCCTTTGGGTATGTTGTTAAAAAAGTGAATGAGGATTCCATGCCAGCTGTTGTTGAAAGACATCTTGATGTAAGGATAATGCGTAAAAAACCCGGCTAAAACCGAGGTTTTTTTTACTTGATCCCAAGTCATGCATTCTATCAATTTAAATAGTTTCGTCAAATCAATTTGCTCAGGTGGAAACTTACCTATTCCATTTTTGATTAAATGCTCAATACTATTCCAAGCATAGTTCTTACACTTTTAGACCTAAGGATAGACGTACAGATTCAAAAAAAGAAAAGCTAAAACCTAGTGTTGGTATCACTAGGTTTTAGCTTTTGAAAAATGTTTAAATGGTGCACCATACTGGAGTCGAACCAGTGCCTAAGGCTTCGGAGACCTTTGTCCTATCCACTGGACTAATGGTGCTTGTTGTATTCATTTATAGCTAACATTCAGCCAAGGCTAAATTTGTTAATAAAAAAAGGTTCCGATACCATCGGAACCGGTAATATGGTCGGGGTGACAGGGATTGAACCTGCGACCTCATGCTCCCAAAGCACGCGCGCTCCCACCTGCGCTACACCCCGATATTATTAGGCTATCTTTATAAAAAGTGGTGATCCACCGGGGAATCGAACCCCGGACACCATGATTAAAAGTCATGTGCTCTACCGACTGAGCTAGTGGATCATATTTGGCTGGGGTAGCTGGATTCGAACCAACGAGTGCTAGAGTCAGAGTCTAGTGCCTTACCGCTTGGCGATACCCCATTATTTTTCTTTATGAAAGATAACGGATTTATTGTCTTCCGACTAAACTGTTAGAATCTTTTCGCTAGATCCAGCAAGGACCTTAACCTTTTTTATGGGAATTAATGTTTGAAAAAAAATGGGGTGGACGATGGGACTCGAACCCACGACAACCAGAACCACAATCTGGCGCTCTACCACTGAACTACGCCCACCACACTGGTGCGTCACAAGAGATTCGAACTCCTGGCCCTCGCCTTAGAAGGGCGATGCTCTATCCAACTGAGCTAGTGACGCAAAAAATGGAGCGGGTGAAGGGAATCGAACCCTCACAACCAGCTTGGAAGGCTGGGATTCTACCGTTGAACTACACCCGCTGGAGCGGAAGACGAGATTCGAACTCGCGCCCCTCTCCTTGGCAAGGAGCTGCTCTCCCACTGAGCCACTTCCGCGTCGCTGCCGGCGCCTCCGTCAGGTGCCGCCGCCCAGCCTTG
>JAAZGI010000393.1 GCA_012511315.1 Clostridium sp. | reverse complement strand
TATTTTAGCTTTCTTCCTACAAAATATTTTTATTTTCCTCTCAAGTTTAAAACCCACAGATTTTCTTCTTAGAACCTCTCTTAGCCTCCACCAAACTAAAGTAACCAGCCACTCCAAACATTCCACATAAATGTGTTGTTTGTCCCCTTAATCATTTCCTCTCGATTTTTTATCTCATCAACTCTTTCTTAAGTTTCCTCTTAAAGCTTGGACAAGTTTTTCTAAGGTGTTTTTCGGCCTTTAGACACAGTTGGAAATGCCATTAAAAAAAGTTGCTGCATTAAAACATACAACAACTTTTTTCATTAGCCTAGACTCTCCTCTAATTTGGGTCGGTTTATTTAATCGCTCTTAGCCTAGGCATTAATCCAAAATTTCCTTATAGCATTCTTTTAGGGTTCAAAAACAATTTCACCATCAATCATTGTTAATTCAACGGTCAGTTCATTGATTGTCATTGGATCAATTTTTAAAATATTTTCAGATAAGACAATTAAATCAGCCAGTTTTCCCGGTTCTAGGCTGCCTTTGATTTTCTCTTCAAAGGTTGCGTAGGCACCGGTGTAGGTGGCGACCCGAATCGCATCCAAAACGCTAACTGCTTGGGTGCGATCACACTGAACCTGTTGCACTCGATCATAGCGATTCACTGCACCGTCTAAGGTGTTAAGTCCAATTGGCCCGGACGGGGAATCTGAATGCAGCGAGCACATGACCCCTGCTTCCAGCATGCTTTTTAAAGCGCCCAGATACTGGTTTCGCTCTCCATAAAACTTCATATAATTAGCGCCTAGCATTTGAACTAGTCCCGCATTGACAGAGGGACAGATATTCATTTTTGCCATTCGATCAATTAAATCTTGATCCACTAATGTGCAATGCTCAATTCGGTGACGCATGGAACGGAATTTTTCTGGATCATCTTCGAAACAACGTTCAAAGCCTTCAATCATATATTCCACTGCTTCGTCACCAATGGCATGGGCTGTAATCTGATTCCCTGCCTGATACAGTTTCCACATGTAATCCGATGTTTCTTGTCGTCCCCATCCTTTTTCCCTGACCATAGTTGGGTCGTGAGAATAAGGCTCTCTCGTTGCGCAAGATGGACCTCCTGATCCACCATCAATCATAAACTTTGATGGACCCACGCGGAAGTATTCATTACCCAAGCCACTGGTGAATCCAAGTTCCATCCAATTATCATTATCGGCTAAGGAGTATTCCTTACCAAAGATACTATGCAGAGCCATTGAAACACGAACCTTAAACTTGCGTTCATTCGTTAGTTGCTGCATGATGCGGTAGGATGTTTTGCCCGCTTCTCCCATGTCACCCACTGAAGTAATTCCATTCTCGATGGCTACTTGATAGGATTTCATGGCCGCTTTAGTTTGCATCTCTTCCGTGTACTCAACTTTTCCCCACAACTTAAAGTGAGTATGACCACGAAGTTGGCCTGTTAGTTTGCCATCAATAACTTCTACTTCATCTTCCGGAAATTTTTCAGCATCCTCCGCACTATATATTTCTAAGTATTCTAAAGCCTTAGAGTTATACATACAGATGTGTCCGCCGCCATGCATACAGTGCACAGGGTTGTCTGGCGCAATTTCATCCAGCTCTTGCAAAGTTGGATGGCGTTTTTCATCTTCAAATAACATGGGCTCATAACCCATCATAGAAATCCACTCACCTGCTTCCCTTGTCTTTAAAGCCTCCCGAATTTTATTAAACATTTCTTCTAAGGTGGGACAATTCTTGGTGGTGGTATCAATCATACCCGAATCCGCGGTGGGACCCAATAGTCCACTTAGAATGGGGTGGAAATGGGTATCGTTAATGCCAGGCATTAAGGTTTTACCTTTTAAATCATAAATTGTCGTCTCATCGCTAACAAATTCCTTTACTTCTTCATTGCTTCCAACCCAAAGGATTTTGTTGTCTTTTATTCCGATGGCCTCAAAGATGGTATCGGTTTGATCCACTGTAATCACACTTCCATTTAGGAAAGCATAATCACAAAAGTTTTCTTTTCGTTTTTTTATTTCTTGTTGTCTTAACATATTCCTCCAATCTGCCTTCGGATGTCATCTCCTCATTTTTAAAAAAATCGGATCGTTTTAATAAGCGATCCGATTTTGATCCATGATTAGATTCCCCAGAATTTTTCTACTAGTTCATCCGATGGCTTTTCAAACATATAAGTAACTGCTACAAAACCGAGCAAGCTAACGGCTACACTCAAGGTAATCGGGTGGAAACCAAAGGGTCTTGGCCAGAAATAGTTGCAGAACATATATACTCCAATTCCTGAAACCATAGAAGCAATGGCTCCTTGCTTGTTTGCTCGCTTCCAGTATAGACCTAAAATAGTCGGCCATAGGAAGGTTGAAATCTGACCCGCACTAGCAAATAGGTTTAACCAAACCATTAGCTCCGGTGGATCCATGGCAATGTATATAATGCTTGCTCCAACAACGAAGGTTCCTACATTAAATAACATGCGTGTTTTCTTCATATCATGCTTTAAATCCGGTTTAATATAGTTGACGGTTAAATCACTCACGATGGAACCTACAACCACTAGCAATTGCGAGTCTAAAGTCGACATAACGGCAGCTAAGGGTCCCGCTAAGATAATTCCTGCTAAAACGGGTGAAAACAACATGGTTGATAGAGTCGGTACGACTAAATCCCCTGATTCAATTCCTGAAACCAGTGTAATTCCCATAGCTCCAACCAAATGCATACCAAGAAGTAATACTAAGGATACAACCGTACCGTACTTGATACCAGCTTTTAAACTCTTAGTATCTTTATAACTCATAGCACGTTGGGATATGGCAGGTAGTCCAACTACAGCAAATCCAACTAAAATCCAGAAGGAAGTAACCCACGGAATGGTCATAAATCCTTCCGTTACACCATAAGGTGATATTGTTCCAGGGTTGATCCCTTTCATGGTTTGAATCACATTAGCAACACCACCGCCCTTAATTACGGTCATAACTAGAAGAGCCATGGTTGATATGGTCATTACCACACCTTGTAGGGTGTCATTTAAGGTAACTCCTTTAAAACCACCCACTGCAGTGTGAACAATTACTGTGATCGCAAAGAATAGCAATGATGTGGTATAAGTCAATCCAGTAGACCCCTGAAGCAATCGAGCGGCACCAATTAATTGAGCGGCCATGGCTGCGGTCAGGAAAAATACGATGGATAATGATGCAATAATGTATACCGTATGACTATTGTAACGAGCCTTTAAAAAGTCTGTAATAGAATTTGCATTAACTTTTCTTGAAATAATCGCAAACTTCTTACCAAGAACTGACAAGGTAAAGTAACCCGTCGGCATTTGTGCCATGGCAAGAAACACCCAAGCCAGACCATGGGTATAGGCTGTTCCAGGTCCGCCAATAAAAGAACCTGCCGATAAATAGGTCGCAACCATTGTCATGGCCAAAACAAATCCGCCGGTATCGCGGCCACCTGTTAAGTGTTCACCAATATATGCGTCACCAGTCGAACCTTTTTTCAGGGATGCTTTTTTATTAAGTGAACTAGCATAAAACCCAATCACATACATTAAAATAAAATATATTAGAATAGGTATCAAAGTTCCCCATTGAATATCACCCATTATTTAGTCCTCCTTTGTTCGGCTTGGAATTCAATTGCTTCTTCTTCGGTCATAGCTTCTAGTGACATGTCAGCCATTTTATTGGTATACCTAAAGGTAAAAAAGATAATAATAATTGGTGTAATAATACAGCTCATAAAAAACCATAAAGGCAGGCCAAATACATAGGTATACTCTGAAACAGGTCCGCTTCCCAATCCATAACCAAAAGCCAACCATAACACTAAGTTAAAAGCCCCGAGACCTACTCCCCATTTTGCTTCTTGATTACAAACTTTATACCGAGGATCTGAGATAAAACCTTCTTCTGTCATCAAGTCCTCTTTGGCAGCTTTAAGTTCCTCTTCTGTGAATTTCGTATGTTTAGAATTTTTCTCCATTTTTTCCTCCCATCAGTCAGATTTAACTGGTTTCTAAAACGTCATATTCTCCTCAACGTTTTTAAGGCCTCCTTTACCTTGGCTTATCGTTTTCTCGCTGAATTAATAAAGCTTATCGAGTTTTACTTCTTTATTGAAAGAATATTCTTCTGTCGGGAAGGTTCCTTCAATGGATTCTTTATGGAAATCATTGAGTCCATCAATCATTACTTTACGAACATCGGCAAAGAGCTTGACAAATTTTGGCTTGAAATCGTTGTACATTCCCAGTAAATCTTGAGTTACCAGTACTTGACAATCCACATGAGGACCAGCCCCGATTCCTAAGATTGGAACGGCGACGGATTTTGTAACCGCTTCTCCAACACCAACCGGTACACATTCCAAAACGATGGAAAAAGCTCCAGCTTCTTCAAGGGCCTTGGCATCTTTAATAATCTCTAAAGCAGATTCTGGGGTTCCACCCTGAACTTTAAATCCACCCAGCTGAGTTGCATTCTGTGGCGTTAAACCAATATGCCCCATAACAGGTATTCCAGCTTCCACAATTGCCTTGACAACATGAGCATATTTTTGGCCACCCTCTAGTTTCACACAATCACAGTTTGTTTCCTTAATCAAACGTGTTGCATTTTCAACGGCTTTTTCAACGGATGAGTTATAAGAACCAAATGGCATATCTCCAACAATAAATGTATTCGGTGCTCCTTTTACAACGGGTTTAATATGATGAACCATATCGTCCATGGTAACTGGGGTTGTGCTGTCATAACCCAGCATAATCATCCCTAAGGAATCACCAACCAAAATAACCTCAACCTCTGATTCATCTACAATACCAGCCATGGTGTAGTCATAAGCCGTTACATAGGCAAACTTTCTACCCTCTTCTTTATACTTTTTAAAATCCAACACACTCATTTTCTTTTTCATTTTACTTCTCTCCCTTGTTTTTTTTATGAGTTTTCTTGAAACTTGAACTAATCATTCTTTTAATCATTCTTTTAAAATTTCTACTTGATCTTTTTAAACTCTTTTTTGATTTCTTAGATTTAATCTTTACGTCTGAAGTTCATTGGTCGACTTTATTCACTTACCCTAGTGGCTTTAATCGTCAATTTCCATTACCAGTCTTAATTTCCAGTCTGCAATTGTTGACTTTGATTATCAGCTTTGATGACGATTGAATTTTCAGCCTAGATTACTAGTCTCCACTGCAGCCTAATCCGTTTGTGTTTAGTTTGCTGTTTAGTTTGCTGTTTAAAATTTCGATTCTAAGAAACGAATCAAATTTCGAACCAGCTCATTGGCCGGAGCCTTTAAACCCTGTTCTTCGGCGATTTTAACAAATGCACCATTGATCTTATCAATTTCCGTCTCGCGCTTATTTAACACATCAGCTCGCATGGATGATTTGTTTTCAGAAGTTGCCTCACTTACATCAAGGACATCTTGGAATATCTCCTCTTCATTAAATTGATAGCCAAGTGAATTAGTAATTTGAACCGCTTCCTCGACAAGAAGTTGAGCTGCATCTTTTAAGTAGGGATCTTGTCCGATTTCACCATTAGGCACATCCAGCAATGCCGTTAAGGCATTAATTCCAGTATTAATGAAAAGTTTATGGAACACTAGTTTTTTTATATCTTCTTTTATTTCAACTTCGAAACCACTTTCCCTTAAAACTTCAGCTATTACACCAACCCCAGCCATACCATCCGTTGCAGGACCAATAATTGTTTTACCTGATCCAGCATGGAAAATCTTACCAGGTTCCAAAATAGTACAACCGTGACTTGTTGTTCCAACCACAACATGGCTAGGATCCACTAGCTCCATCAAATCTAAATCATTACCATAACCATTTTGTAGTGTTAAAACCAAAGTGTTCTCACCCACAATATTTTTGCTTTGAGCCATCGACTGTTTGGTGTGAATGGATTTAACAAAAATTAGCACCAAATCCATTACCGGTAATTTTTCTGAATTCAAGACACCTGTGGGGTGAGTAATCTTTTCGCCCCCCTCTTTATCCAAGGTTGTAAGACCTTTCTGGTTAATCGCATTAATATGGTCTTCCCAAACATCAATCAAATAAACATCATGCTTTTCTGACAAGTGGCCTCCAAAGAGGCTTCCCATAGCTCCTGAACCAATAATAGAAATTTTCAAATAATCCTCTCCTTTCGTATTTCTTCAAAGTTGTCTTACCACTTAAACCGAGTATACATTGCAATGAAAACGTAATCAATTGCTAATCTTGTAAAATTTAACCGCTCGTCCTGTTAAATGTTTATCATTCCCTCGTCTTTTTCTTCGTTTATTGGGTCATGATATAATAAGAGTAATAATTATTTAAATAATGGGGTACAAATGAATGCTAGAAATATCAAGATCAAAAAAAATACAGCGCGAACTTCGGTCCTTAATTTTAGTCAAGGAACAGTTTAAGCCTGGGGAAAAACTCCCCACAGAAAACTCTTTAGCAAAAAGTTTCAATGTCTCTCGGCCCATGATTCGCGAGGCAATTAAAGCTCTTGAAGCCCAAGGCGTCCTGGTTACAAAGCA
Organism: Clostridium sp.; assembly: GCA_012511315.1. Taxonomy (GTDB): domain Bacteria; phylum Bacillota; class Clostridia; order Clostridiales; family Clostridiaceae; genus JG1575. The sequence goes on along the minus strand of JAAZGI010000393.1, from coordinate 1,346 downwards.
TGGTAGCGGAACCTTTGTAGCCGACTATCCCGGTTTTTCAAATGATCCACTAGGCCTTGCCGATTTAAAAGACAAAACACCCCTTTTAAGAAATTGGTATGAGGCCAGAATGGCCATTGAATCTGAAGTTGTACGCATGGTGGTTAAAAATGCCACCGAAGAAGATATTCAGACGATAGAAAAATGTGTCCATGAAGTTGAAACTGCTATCAAATATGGTGACAAAGAGTTTTTAAAAAAAGACCGTAAATTCCACATTGCCTTAGCCTATGCCACTCATAATCCAGTAATGGAGCGCATTGTTATTGTATTGATGAGGTCTTTTTATTACAGCATTACGGATAGTTTGGAGCTCACTTGGTATAAATCAGCCATGGAAAATGCTCATCTCCATCACCAACGGATTCTCAAGGCAATCATTGAACGAGATGATGTGGGTGCAATGCTTGCCATTCGCTCGCACATGAACCAAGCTTTACATGATTTAGATACTCACCACTAGTTTCAATCCTTCCTAAGGGCAACCCATCGATCAAATTCTTCGTTAATTATCCTACAAGGAATTTACGGATTATAATTGTATTTAGACTGGAATTACTAAATTAACACCTCCTTCCCTGGCTCTATAAGCTGATTCCACAAGATATATTAGTAAACTGCCTTAGTTTAAGATAAAATTAGTAAAGGTCTCATCCTTCGTTTATGTAAAGGGGATCAAGTTTTTTTCAAAACGCTTTTAAATCGCTTTTAAATCACTTTTTATTACCTTCCACGTAAATTCAAGATAGCCGAAAATAGATTTCAAGTTGTTTCCACTTCATCAAAAATAAATTTCAAGGGACTTCCAAGTAGTCGAAATTTGATTTCTCATTTTTTATAAGCTAAGGAAACCATCAAATCGATTAATTGCTCAGCTAGTTTTAGACCACCACTTTCCCGCCAAGGAATGAAAATAGGCCAGTATTTGATGATTGGTCTTCTTTCAACCAAAAAAAGTTGGAAGAAGAGTAAATATTTTTTAATTTTTAGCCCAAACTTCATTAAATCTGTTATAATTATATGGTTGAATTGATTTTGTGTTGAATAGAATCCCAAGCAAAGTCAGAACAGCCAAAAACTGCAAATATTTTATATTGTATACTTGAAAGTTAATTCTCAAGTATGATATACTTATTTATGCTGTAAAACACTCGTTAAGGAGGTGTTGTAATGTCAAGAAAATGCGCATATTGCGATAAGGGCGTTGTTTCAGGTGTATCGTACAGTCACTCACACAGACAGAACAAGAGAACCTGGGCTCCCAACCTAATGAAGGTCAGAGCAATTGTCAACGGAACTCCTAAAAG
>JAAZGI010000392.1 GCA_012511315.1 Clostridium sp. | reverse complement strand
GGTATTTTTACTTCTCGAAATTCGGTAGTTAAAGCAGTAGATCGGATAAATTTTAAAATTAGACGGGGTAAAACTCTTGGCTTAGTGGGAGAGTCTGGCTGTGGTAAAACCACTGCAGGCAGAACTATTATTAAGCTATACAGGCCAACATCAGGGAAAATTGTATTTGATGGGGTGGATATTACCGATTACACTCAAAAGCAAATGGAAGGTGTTCGTCGCGAGATGCAAATGATCTTCCAGGATCCCTATGCCTCATTAAACCCACGAATGACCGTTGGCGATATAATTGGTGAATCCATTGATATCCATAAATTGATGAAGGGAAAGGAACGAAAAGAACGAATTGAATATCTACTGCGCAAGGTAGGACTCAATAAAGAACATATTAATCGCTATCCTCATGAGTTTTCTGGTGGACAGCGCCAACGTATTGGAATTGCCCGAGCTTTGGCAGTCCAACCAAAACTCATCATTTGTGATGAACCCATCTCGGCCTTGGATGTTTCCATCCAAGCTCAAATAATAAATATGTTGGAAGAATTACAAGAAGAATTAGGTTTGACCTACCTCTTCATTGCCCATGACCTATCCATGGTAAAACATATCTCCGATGATATCGGTGTTATGTATTTGGGCCAATTGGTAGAAGTCGGTGAAGCAGACCACGTTTACGACGATCCAATGCACCCTTACACAAAAGCCCTACTGTCAGCGGTTCCAATTCCTGATCCTAAAGAAAGCAGGCTACACAAACGAATCGTTTTGGAAGGCGAATTGCCGTCACCCATTAACCCTCCCTCCGGATGTCACTTCCGGACTAGATGTCCCTATGCCATGGATATCTGTGCTAGGGAACAGCCGTTACTTTTAGAGGTTAAAGGAACAGGCCGTGACGTCGCCTGTCACCTTTATCGCGACCGACAAGACTATAAAAATAGTATCGAGGAGGAATTATAATGAACAGAAACTTACAAAAAGTAGCTTCAGTTATCTCCGCACTAGCGATTTCAGCATCGCTTCTGGCAGCTTGTACACCGGGCGGAACTGGATCATCCACTGGAGGTGCTGGGGGAGATAATATTAAAGCTCCAACCGGCGGATTAGTTCGTTACAATCTAGGTGCAGACCCTAAAACATTGGATCCGGCATTAAATACAGCCGTTGATGGTGGAACTGTTCTTCAGAACTTATACGTTGGATTGATGAAAACAGATGATGATGATCAACCAATCCCAGGCATGGCTGAATCCCATGAGGTGTCAGAAGATGGTTTAGTTTACACCTTTAAACTAAGAGATGCCAAGTGGTCTGACGGGGAACCCGTTAAAGCAGATGATTTTGCTTTTGCATGGTTTAGAGCATTGGACTCGATGACTAAACCGACTCCTTCTGAGTATGCTTATCAGCTGTTCTATATCAAGAACGCTGAAAAATTTAATGCCGGTGAAGCAACCAAGGAAGAAGTTGGAATTGAAGTGGTTGATGAAAAGACTTTGAAAGTAACACTAGAAGCTCCGGTAGCTTACTTCCTTTCATTGATGGCGTTTCCAACTTACTTCCCAGTACGTCAAGACATGGTAGAAAAAGATGTGAACCTATGGTGGGCAGATAAAGAAACTCATGTCTCCAATGGTC
>JAAZGI010000056.1 GCA_012511315.1 Clostridium sp. | reverse complement strand
TATGAATAAAATGACAAGATCCATGCTCATCTTTCATTTAATTACAATGCTGCAAAGTATTGCTAACAATATGGCCCACCCAGTAACACCTGCTTTTATCCACAGCTTGGAATTAAGTGATTCCATGTTTGGCATTGCCTACGCTAGTATGTCCCTGGGAATATTTTTGTTTTCACTGTTTTGGGGAGAATTGTCATCAAGGATTAAGAAATCAACCATACTATTGATTACTTTGCTAGGCTATGGCTTTGCCCAATATTTATTTATGACATCTCTAACCGAAATTCAAATTATTACAGCCAGACTACTGGCAGGATTTTTTACAGGAGGCTTCCAAGTTGCACAGCTAAACTACTTGGTGAGTCAAAACAAGGCCAAAAATCGAGGTTATCAATTAACCCTCAATGGGATCTTTATCATTGCCTCATCCACAGTGGGTTACTTTATTGGCGGCTTAGTAGGCGACACATCAATTTTCTTGGCATTTCAAATTCAAATCGTCATGTGTATCGTCATTGGAATCTTATACTTTGTTTTCCTAAACAAAACAGAAACGGTAGAAGACAATGAACCATTTAAAATTAAAAATTTAAATCCTTTCCGATCCTTTGCGAACTTAAAAGGAATGGTTCTCCCGCTGGTGACCATGGTCATGATTTCTGTGTTTTTAGCCTACCTATCGATCACTTCATTTGATCAAACCTTCAATTATTTTGTGCGTGATGTCTATAACTTCCCACCGTCTTATAATGGATTCCTTAAAATCGGAACGGGATTAGTGGGAGTGATTGCCAATTTTACCATTTGCATGTATCTTATTCGCCACACCAACGTGAAACGCTCGTACTCTATTCTGATGGTTTTAATGGCAGCGTCAGGATTTGCTGTAGTAGTAGTAGATCAATTATGGCTATTTATTCTGTTTGCCTTTGTATTTCTTGCCATTGACGCCATGAGTAAACCCTTGCAGCAGACCATCGTATCCAATATTTCTTCTGATTATCATGAGTCTCACGTTTTAATGGGTTTATATAACACAGTCAAATCACTAGGATCCATCGGTGGGGCTCTGGTGGCAGGTTTTCTTTATGAATGGATTAAGATTGGTCCCTTCATTTTGGCTAGTGTCGTCATTTTAATCGCGGCAGTGATGATGGCTGGCGTTTATAAGAAAACTAAAGTTTTAGCATAAGGATTCAACGAATAAAGTCCAGATTAAGAAGAAAAAGGCTAAGAAATTTTTAATCAGAAGAATTTTTGAAAACAGGACTATTCCTGAGTTTTATCTTTAAAAAGGAGAGGGTTATATGAAGTTTTACATAGTGGATGCTTTCACAGAGGAAATTTTTGGGGGGAATCCAGCTGGAGTGGTTTTGTTGCCCCAGGGCATTGATTTTCCCGAAGATGAAATCATGATTAAAACAGCCAGGGAACTTCGTTATTCAGAAACGGCTTTTATTAAAAGCTTAGGCAATGATGAGTTTAATATCCGTTATTTTACTCCAGTAGAAGAAGTTGAGCTTTGCGGTCACGCAACCATTGCTTCTTTTAAAGCCCTTGTTCGGTCAGGGCTGGTAGAAACAAGCGGGACATATATCAACCACACTTTAGCTGGCGCTCTAAATATCACGATAAAGGACAAAGTCATCTTCATGGACATGGCAAAGCCTCTTAAGATTCATGAAATGGCAAACCAAACAGACCTAGAAGCACTTTATCAAATCATGGGATTGTCTTATCAAGATCAAAAAGCCAGGGGACTTACCATGCTACCGCAAACTATTTCCACCGGTTTACCAGATATTATTATGCCTGTGGTATCACAAAAGGATTTAGAAGCCATTACACCAGATTTTTCTGCCCTGTCTTTGTTCTCTAAAGACCACCAAGCTGTCGGGGTTCACGCTTTTACATTGGAGGGCAAGGATGCGACCTGTCATGTTAGAAACTTTGCTCCTTTGTTAGGAATCGATGAAGAAGCAGCAACGGGTACGGCCAATGGGGCACTCACTTATTATGGATATTTAAATGATTTTATCCAAGCGGGAGATGAGTCTACTTTTATTCAAGGCGAAAAAATGGGGAGACCATCAGAAGTGTATAGTCGATTGGAGGTCGATCAAGGAAAAGTTTTAATCAAGATCGGAGGCAAAGCGGTTATATTAGCTGAAGGTGAGATTAATCTTTAAGTGGTTAACAAAAAGGATCTGCAATCTGAAGAAGAATCCTTAAATGTCGGTCGATGAAACGGTCTTTTAAGGATTTCTCTTTTTTTGTCTTGTATCCTGTTACCTCAAATGGTTTTTAGGCTAGTTACTTTTAATCACTAAATATTAATTTAGTATGAAAGCATAAAGCGAATATAAAAGCGAATATAAAAGTGAATATAAAAGCAAATACATAAGCAAATACATAAGCAAATATAAAAGCAAGCAAATGAGCTGGATGAAACGAAATCAAGAAAAGTGCCTTCATTGTTTCCAAGCTGTTGACAGGGTACAATGATAGTAAGTAGAAAAATTAACACTTGATGTTGTAGGGCTTGAAAACTCAAACCCATCGGAGCAAGTCTTAAGAGGAAGAGTGGGAACTTATAGAGTATATTTAAATCTTTACCTAAATTTGCATGGTCAATAGGGAGGTTTTATATGGAAATTAACTTTCAAGAAATAATTGGAACCCCAGTTCTTATCCAACTGACTTTAGTTTTCATCGGAATGATTAATATATTAATAATTAGGAATTTAGTTCGGTCACGCTTAAGTCATTATGTAAAAGATCAAAATAATTACTATCGTGGGAAAAAAGCTCTGAATGTGGTGGGATACTTATTAATGGTGCTCTTGATTACTATTATATTTCGGAAACGCCTCGAAACATTAACGGTGGTCTTTGGGATAGCAGGAGTAGGAATCACTTTAGCTTTACAAGAAGTGATAGTGAGCATAGCAGGTTGGAGTGCGATTCTATTTACAGATATATTTAAAACCGGTGACCGAGTCATGATGGGAGATATCAAAGGCGATGTCATTGATGTTGGAGTCTTACGAACAACCATTATGGAAATGGGCGGATGGGTAGATGGCGATTTATATAATGGAAGAATTGTACGAGTTGCCAATAGTTTTGTCTTCAAGGCACCGGTCTATAACTACTCAGCAGACTTTCCATTCCTTT
>JAAZGI010000391.1 GCA_012511315.1 Clostridium sp. | reverse complement strand
GATGACAAAACCAGATGACAAAATCATTTGAAGATGGTTACTGGATCAAAATAAGCCTAATAGAAAAGCCTTCCATTGCAGAGCAATGGAAGGCTTTTCTATTAGCGAGATAAAGTGGTCTAAAATATCATGCAGTTTGATTTTTATAAAACTGTGAGTTAAATGTCTGTTGGACTCAATGTCTGCCTGAGAACGATGTCTGGCTGAACACTATGTTTGTTTAAGTCCAGTCCCTTAGGCGGAGGTTCAGATTAGGTAGCTATATTATGGACTATTTGGATTGTCAGGAAGGATGTTTTCTTCATCTTCCTCTGGTGTTTGGTAGTTTTTTATGGGGTCAGGCTGGGAGACAATCTCTTTGATTAAATTCATCATGCCATGGTCTTCAATTAAGACGTAGTGATAAGGAATAGCAAGGCCCTCCGTTTTCATGACGGACTTTTCCATAAAAATGTACTTATTCTCATATTTGCCTCGAGAAGTCCAAATGGCCATGGTAGCTACTTCTTTATCTTTTCGTACAGGGGCAAGACCTGGTTTTAGTTCCAACTTAGCCAAGGTTTTTGTGAGGGCTTCTAATTCATCCACATGGACTGAGCGGAGAACTCTGGTTTGATCCCCGTGGGTGAGGACGATATGGCGGATGCTATATTGATCGATGACTTCAGGAATTGCTTGACCTCTGCCGAGAATTAAGGAATAAGACAGTATAATAAAGGCCACTAGGCAAAGGGCGCTGAACAGACGATTAAGTCCGTGTTTTGTGAATTTCATGATGGTGCGGTAAGAAAAACCACCCTGGATAAGTGGAAAGAACATGGATTCGCAAGTGGGTGAATCTAAATTCCTCTTACCTAACTCCTTTCATTATGATAGTTAAAGATTACCTTTATAGTAGATCTTATGATCTCTCTCATTATATGTTTTTTAGCAGTGATTCGTAAAGAGGAATAGTTGAAATGTACTTTCAATGGGGTTTTAAGTAGATTTTTTAAAATATTTTCAGGGATAACCTTTACATCGTGGGCTAAATCAAAACCTCTACTTATTATTGGGGTTGTCAGTGTTATAATCATTATTATTATCACTTTTTATCCAGCAAGGAGCGATTATGTTACAGGCGGAAAAAATAAATCTAAAGAGTCGGCGTAGCACCACTGAGGTGAAGAATTGGTTGGCCCAAGAGGTGAACCTAAACTATGGGCTCGATGCAGACACAACCTTTGTGATACGGTCTGGCGGGAAGATTATAGCTACGGCCTCACGTAGTGGGAGTGTCTTTAAATACTTTGGAGTTGATTCGGCCCATCAGGGAGAGAATATCACATCAACTCTACTTGGCGCTTTGATGGATGATGCCTTTCAGCAAGGAATCTATCATTACTTTATCTTTACGTCACCAGAAAATCGAGTTTTGTTTGAATCAGCTGGATTTCATCTGGTGATTCAAAATGAGTATGCCTGTCTTTTGGAGGGCGGTGTTAGCTCAATAGACGAGTTTATGGCAGGATTAAAGGCTCAGCTCTCTACTCCCAGAGGCACTCGAGGAGCCATTGTGATGAATCTTAATCCTATGACGAAAGGTCATTTGTATCTGATTGAAGACGCTCGCCAAAAAGTGGATGAGTTGATTGTATTTATTGTGGAAGAAGATGCCTCTGTGTTTCCTTTTAGCCAGCGTTTAACCATAGCAAAAGAGGCGACAAAGCATCTATCTGGTGTAACGGTTTTACCTGGTGGTCCCTATATGATTTCACAAGCCACCTTCCCTACCTATTTTTTAAAAAAGACGGATGAAAACCTAGCCGCTTATACGGCCACAGATGCCGGGATTTTTGCTAATTACTATGCGAAGAACTTAGAGATTTCTGATCGTTTTGTAGGGGAAGAGCCCTTGGATCCTGTAACAGCCGCTTACAATGAAGCCTTAGCCAAGGTGCTAAGAACTGAGGGCATTGGATTTCATATCTTGCCTCGTCTGGCTTACAAAGGTTCGGTTATTAGCGCCTCACGAGTTCGAGCTCATTTGGCCAAAGGCGAAATGAAGGAAGCGCTGGACTTAGTTCCCCATGCGACGGCTACTTACTTAACGACGGATCAAGGACAGGAAATTATCGCTCAATTAAGGGAAGAGGAGGACAAGCTATGATATTTCGAGGAATACCAGCTTCACCAGGTTATGCCTTGGGAAGAGTTCAAGTGATGGAGGAGCCGGAACTGATCATCGAACAAGGACCGGCGGGAAATCCCTTCCGGGAAAAACAGCGATTGAACTTGGCTTTAGTTGAGGCCAACCGACAGCTCCAATTGGTTCGGGAAAAAACCGCCCAAGAGGCCGGTGAAAAACAAGCCTCCATCTTTGATGCCCATCTTATGTTTTTAGAGGACCCAGAATTTATTGGTGCAGTGGAAGAAGAAATTGAATCTCGTCGAATTAGTGCCATGCAAGCAATGTCTGAAGTATCTCACCAATTCATCGATTTATTTAACTCCATTGAAGATGAATACTTAAGAGAACGGGCTGTGGATGTGCGAGACGTATCTAGGCGAATTTTGCACATATTATCAGGAACTAGACAAGATGTGACCATTCATCATCCTGAGACCATTGTGGTTGCTCATGACTTAACACCCTCCGATACAGCCTCTTTAGACAAGGATAAAGTGATTGCCTTTCTGACAAATATTGGAGGAAGAACATCTCATACAGCCATTATGGCGCGTACTTTAGAGATTCCAGCCGTGGTTGGTCTGGGCGATATCTCAAATAAAGTAAAGAACGGGGACCTGCTTTTAGTGGATGGTGTCCGTGGTGAGGTGTTGGTTAATCCATCGGAAGACACCATTCTTGATTTTAAAGAGCGTTTTGAAGCTTTTAAAAAAGAACGAAAAGCATTAAATCGATTAGTTGATGTGAAAACAAGATCCCGTGATGGCAAATCCATTGAAGTGACGGCTAATATTGGTCGGTTGGAGGACCTGGATAATGTGATTGCGAACGGAGCAGAGGGGATTGGTCTTTTCCGGGCCGAGTTTGTCTATATGAACCGAGATGAGCTACCCACCGAAGAAGAAATGATTTCTGCCTATGGAGAAGTCTTGAAACGAATGAATCCAAAGCCAGTGATCATTCGGACCTTGGACGTGGGGGGCGATAAGATGTTACCTTATTTTGACATGCCCCAAGAAACCAATCCCTTCTTAGGCTATCGGGGAATTCGTCTGTGTTTAGATCGTCCCGATATTTTTAAGATTCAGCTGAGAGCCTTACTCCGATCCTCAGTGTATGGCAATTTAAAGGTCATGTTTCCCATGATTTCAGGGATTGATGAAGTAAGGCGAGCCATGGCATTGGTGGAAGAGTGTAAAGAAGAATTAAAGCTGGAAGGCCATGCCATATCCCCTGATATTGAATGGGGTGTTACCGTTGAGGTGCCATCGGCGGCAGTTATTGCTGATGAATTGGCAAAGGAAGTGGACTTTTTATCCATTGGTACCAATGACTTAATCCAATACACCTTGGCCGCTGACCGGATGTCGGAAAAAGTGTCCTATTTATATGATCCCATGCATCCAGCAGTCCTGCGCTTGATTCAAATGACCATTGATGGAGCTCACGCCCATGGCAAGAAATGTGCCATGTGTGGTGAAATGGCTGGAGACGAAGAAGTCATCCCCCTGTTATTAAAAATGGGCTTGGACGAATTTAGTATGTCGCCGGCTAGCATTTTAAAGGCCCGTCAGATTATTTTGGAAAATGATTCCAATGAAAGCATAAAATAAGAGCCTAAAAAGATGGAGAATTTTAAAAGATAAAATTAAAACCTAGTTTTGAGATGATAGAATTCAAAGGGTAGAATCCAAGCGACAAACTTGAATTAAATTATACCCCAGCAAAATCTTATGACTTACAAAGTTTTGGTTTAAAAAGTAATGGTTTGAAAAGTAATGGTTTGAAAAGTTAAAACTAGAGAGGTAAATGACCTTAATAAGGATAAAGATTTATAAAGTCTTCATAGTTTAAGGGGAGATTTCAAAAAAACTAAAGCCTTTGTCTGATATAATTTAATAGAACTTAAAAGAAGGAGGATATTATGATGATTGAAAATGTAACAGATGCAAACTTTGTGGATGCAGTTGAAAATAGCGATGAATTAGTTTTAGTTGATTTCTGGGCAAGCTGGTGTGGTCCATGTAAAATGTTAGGTCCCATATTCGAGGAAGTTTCAAACGAAGTGGAAGGCGTAAAATTCGCAAAACTTAATGTGGATGAAAATCCATCGACAGCTTCTCGTTATCGGGTAGGCTCCATTCCAACGGTTTTAGCAGTTAAGAATGGTCGCGTAGTCGATACCATGGTTGGCTTTAAGCCAAAGGCGGAAATTCT
>JAAZGI010000390.1 GCA_012511315.1 Clostridium sp. | reverse complement strand
TTTCTAACGGAATTGGTGCAACTCTTCATTGTAACAAAAGCCATGAGCCATCATATGCTCAAGCAGTTCAGTCATGTCGATGTCTTGGTCTTCACAAAAAGATTCTAGTGATGGGCTTGAAACGCGGAGTCGGGCATTGATAAAGCTGTAAAGAATGTTAGGGTCCATCGCTTTAAAATTTTTAAGTTCCATTTAAATCACCTGCCAATCATAAAAGTATATCTTTAGTATAGTATAAGATGAAAATCTTAGCGATGAAATTAAGAAAGTGAGGAATATATGTTAAGTTTTGAAAAAACAAAAATCGGTGAATTAGAATTGAGAAATCGAATCATTATGGCTCCCATGTGCATGTTTAATGCAGATGAATCAGGGCGCCCAAATAATTTCCATACGATTCACTATGGCAATGCGGCCTTGGGTGGTTTGGGGTTAATTATAGTGGAAGCCACAGGAGTTGTTCCGGAAGGACGAATCTCAGACAGGGACTTAGGTATTTGGAGTGATTCTCAGATAGCAGGGCATAGCAAGATTGTTGAAGTAGCCCACGAGTTTGGAGCTAAAGTAGGGATACAATTAGCCCATGCTGGCAGAAAGTGCGAAATTGAAAAAGAAACTATAGTGGCACCTTCGGCCATTGCTTTTAGTGAGGATTATAAGAAACCGGTGGAATTAGATGCTGCTGGAATAAAACGAGTCAAGGATGGGTTTCGAGAAGGAGCACTTCGAGCCGTAGAAGCTGGCTATGATTTAATTGAAGTCCATGGAGCTCATGGTTACTTGCTCCACCAATTTTTATCGCCATTATCTAACCAGCGAACAGATGAATATGGTGGATCAAGGGAGAATCGGGCTCGTCTAGTAATCGAAGTGGCAGAAGAAATCCGTAGTGTGATTCCAAAAGAAATGCCTATGATTCTTCGCGTATCAGCAACTGACTACTATGAGGGGGGTATTGATATTGATGAGATGGTGGAATTAGTGAATTTATTTAAGCATCTATTTGATGTGATTCACGTATCCTCAGGAGCTTTGGTTTCTGACGCCGTCATTAAGCCATACCCTGGTTACCAAGTGCCTTTTTCAGAAGCAATCAAAACACGTTGTGATGTAAGGACAATAGCAGTTGGACTTTTAACTCAAATTGAACAAATTGAAGAGGTACTGGCTAATGGACGGGCTGACTACGTTGCACTGGGAAGAGTTTTGCTTAGAGAGCCTTATTTCCTTTTAAACAATGGTCGTGGCGAGATTGAAATACACCATTCAATTCGCCGTGGATTTCCCTCCCTGCCGAAAGGGAATTAAGTAAAAGCTGAATCCTATGGTAAAATGATAATAATGAATAATAAATGGGGGCAGCTATGGTTACGTTATCTTATCTTGAAATAGCACTTCGTTTAGGGGTGGCAATCTTAGCCGGCGGGATTGTTGGCTTTGAACGTGAAAAAAAGGGCCGGGATGCAGGGTTTAGGACTCACATTCTGGTGGCTGTGGGAACGGCCTTGTTTGCTTTAATTGAACTGGAGACCGCAACGAAACTTTTAAAACTCGCTGCTGCCGATGAAAATGCCTCTCAGATTATAAGCTTTAGCACACATCGTTTAACCGCTCAGGTGGTGAGCGGAATTGGTTTTATCGGTGCAGGGACAATTATATTGACCAAACGCAGCATCAAGGGTTTAACAACGGCAGCCTCGATTTGGGTTTGTGCAGCCTTAGGAATGGCGGCGGGTTTTGGCTACTACGTGATTGCCGGTGCTGGCTCCCTATCCATTCTTTTAACCTTAGTAGTAATAAAGCGCCTCTTCTCTTTTCCTCATATGAAAAAAGTTCGGGTGTCTTATAAAGGCCTTAAAGATTATACGGAGATCATTGAAAATGAGTTGCGTAAAAATGGCATTAAAATTCTCGGTGTAAATGCAAAAACATCGTTAATTGAAGGGAATGTGTCTCACCATTTGGAATACCATGTGGATACTCGGCATTTAACCGATGAAATTAA
>JAAZGI010000055.1 GCA_012511315.1 Clostridium sp. | reverse complement strand
GAAGCCATCAATCCCGATCGTCGATATCAAGACCGTGATAACTGGATTTGGATTCGCGATGCGGAAAAAAATAAATTAGTGGTTGGTACCCAAGCAAGAATTCTATATTCGGATGCCATTGGCCGCCGGGATATTGCTCTAAAGTTTAACGATATGGTTCGAAAAGGTGAGATTGGACCAGTCATGCTTGGCCGTGATCATCACGATACCGGTGGAACGGATTCGCCATTCCGTGAAACCTCTAACATTAAAGATGGATCCAATATTATGGCCGATCAAGCAACACAAATTTTTGCTGGAAATGCTGCTCGTGGCATGAGCCTTATTGCTTTACATAACGGTGGCGGAGTTGGAATCGGAAAATCAATCAATGGTGGATTCGGCTGCGTTCTGGATGGTTCAGACCGCATTGATGAGGTGCTTAAGTCAGCGATGCCATGGGACGTTATGGGCGGTGTAGCCAGACGTGCGTGGGCTAGAAATGAGAATGCGATGACAACCTCTATGGAGTACAATGAAATGATGGCTGGTCAGGATCATATTACATTGCCTTACCTAGTCAATGATGAAGTTGAGCAGGACCTTAAAGATCTGATCCAAGCATCAAAATAGGAAGGAATATATCAACGCAAACTGCTACTTTAAAAGCAGTTCATGAAAAATAAAAATAGTTGCCAGGCCGCTGACTGAAATATGAATTGTTTTGCTCAAGTCAAAATTGAGTAAATCAATAAAAAACATTTGCAGCGGCCTTCACATGCAAGAGAATAAATAGTAATAGGAATCATTTAACAGTTTGATCATTGAAAAATCTGATCATTTGGCTGTGATTAATTAAAAACGAGGTATTTATATGGAAACATTATTTCTGGATGGGAATTCATTAACCATCGAAGATTTTATTACAGTGACCAGAGGTCATCGGAAAGTTGGACTCACTGAAGAATCAAAGTCGGCAGTTCTTAAAGCTCGGGCACTAGTTGACCGCTTTGTTAAAGAGCATCGGGTATCCTATGGAATTACTACCGGGTTTGGTAAGTTTTGCGACGTTATAATAGATGATGATGAAACCGAAGCCTTACAGCGAAATCTAATAACCAGCCACTGCTGTGGTGTTGGCGAGCCATTCCCAGAAGATATTGTACGAGGAATTATTCTTTTAAGGGTGAATGCCCTAGCCAAAGGCTATTCAGGGATTCGCCTGGAGACGCTAGAGTCGTTGATTGGTATGCTCAATGAAAATGTCATCCCTTATGTTCCAGAGAAGGGCTCTTTAGGAGCCTCTGGTGATTTGGCACCATTATCCCATGTAGCTTTAACCTTAATTGGAGAAGGAGAAGCTTATTATGAAGGCAAATTAATGAGTGGGGCTGAGGCCATGAACAAGGCAGGCGTTCCCATTATTACTTTGTCGTCTAAAGAAGGCTTGGCATTAAATAATGGAACCCAAGTTATGACCAGCGTGGGTTGCCATACGGTCTACGATTCTTACAATTTAATTCGCCAAGCCAATGGGATTGGCATGTTAAGCTTTGAGGCTTTAACGGGGATTACGGATGCTTATTATGAAGGAACTCATCGAATTCGTAATCAAGCCGGTCAAGTAGCTTGCGCTAAAAACTGCCTAGAATTGGTGGATGGTTCTGGAAACACAACAACCCAGGGGGAACTCCGTGTTCAGGATGCTTATTCATTGCGTTGTTTACCACAAATTCACGGCGCATCATTAGATTGCTTAAACTATGTATGGTCTATTGTGGAACGTGAAATCAATGCGGTGACTGACAATCCCATTATCTTTGTTGATGATGAGCGTGTTATATCTGGTGGGAACTTCCACGGCCAACCCATGGCCATCACCTTTGACTTCCTAAAAGTAGGGTTGGCTGAACTTGCTAATGTATCAGAACGTCGCTTGGAGCGCATGGTCAACCCAGCATTATCCAATGGTTTACCAGCTTTCTTAACTGAAAAGGGAGGCGTTAATTCTGGCTTCATGATTGTTCAGTACTCAGCTGCTTCTTTGGTATCAGAAAATAAGGTGTTAGCCCACCCTGCATCAGTTGACTCCATTCCATCTTCAGCGAATCAAGAAGACCATGTATCAATGGGAACAATTGCTGCTCGACAAGCCCGAGAAATTATGGAAAATGTTCGTAAAGTCTTGGCTATGGAACTTTTAACTGCTTGCCAAGCATTAGATCTTCGAGGCAATAAAGGCCTGGGTAAAGGTACACAAGTTTTCTACGACCATACTCGTAGAGTAGTAAACCGCCTAGAGCAAGACCGTATCATGTATACTGATATCAACAAGGTAGAAGAGTTGATTACCTCAAACGACTTGATTAGAGCTTTGGATGATTTGTCCATTAATCTATAGAAACTGCTAAATAAACACATTTTAAATCACTAAAATAATAAGTTGAACGACAAATTAGAATAAACTAAAATAAATTGAATAAAAACAAGGCGAACTCTACTAACAGCAGAGATCGCCTTGTTTTTTGTTAATGTATAAAGATGGACTGTGTCGTTTATTCAAACTAGAATTAATTGAACCAATTTAATTGATTAAGAAACCTATATTATAGAGTAAAAGTAAGCGGTTAATAGAAACACATTTTACTATTACCTGATCCATGGGAAAATAACCTCATTATGTTTGATGGAGGTTTCACCATGAGTAACTATCAAGGATTTAAACCAGAGGGCAAAATCTTTCTTGTTCCCTCTCCAGTTGATTTCAGGAAGTCCATTGATG